>JANMCB010000144.1:0-6465 GCA_031360805.1 Rhodoferax sp. | reverse complement strand
TTCAATCGGCAATTTGTCGGGATAGTCCGGCAACCTGAAATCCCACAGGCGGGTCTTGATCAAGAGCCGGGCAAACCACAGCGGGTAGCCCAAGAGCGCCAGCAGCGCATTGGGCGTGTCGCGCTGCAAACCCAGTTGCGGCGCGTGCATGCGCGACATGTCCAGCAGGTCCAGGTTGAGCGTGCCGCTTCCTACATCGGTCCCCGCTTCGTTGGCAATCTTCAACCGCAATTGCCCAAAATCGACCCAAAGGTTGGTGCGCTTCAGCGGACTGAAGGGTGATAGAACTTTTCGGCAAATCGCAGCCCAAGTTGCCGGATAGCCGACAAATTTGATCCCGCGAAGGTAATAGGTTGCCTGTGGGGGAATCGCATCAGCACTGTTCATGCGGTCATTGCCCGCTGCGGACTGCTGCGCTTGGGTATCTTCATCGACCAGGGTCAGGTTGTAACGCATCATGCGGCTTTCGCTGGCGTGCCTTGCCAGTTTGAGCAGGCTTTTGAGGCCCTCCAAAACCCGCGTGAACCTATTACCGCCAGAGCGCGCCACCGCATCACTTTTTCCTGGTGGTTTGCCGCGAAGCAGGCGGTTTTTGACTTTGATCAGCCAATCCAAACCAAGGCGAAAGAACTCCTGAAAGCCCCGGTCCAGCAACCAGGTCAAAGCAGTCCGGAGGCACTGCGAGATGCGCTGCCAAAAGGGCGGATTGGGCACCGGCAAAATCGCCACCTCGCCCGACACCACCCACAGGTTTTGCGTTGACACCACTTTGCGAACAAAGGTCGGCGGCTTCGAGCCCTTGACGGGCACCAGCTTTTCTTCGTCCAGTCGCAACCGGGCACGTTGCTGCTCACGGTCCCCAGACAAACCATTTTGCTGGTTCGGGATCACGATGCGGTGGTCGCCATCGGCGCTGAACATGCTGAGGTCATTGATGGGCAGATGCAACAAAAGGTGGGCCTGGCGCAGGTTTCCGTTCCATTCCAATTCACCTCGCATGGCTTCGGTGAAGTGCACCTTGACCTCAGCCCGGTTGGAATTCCAGGGGGGTTCATCGGGCCAGCCGCCCAGCGGGTTCCAGGGCGCAACCTGTTTTGCAGCGCAAGTTGCTTTATTGCGTGCGATTTCGGGTGCCAAAGCGTCCATGGCGCGCTCCGCCAACGCCGTGATCGTGAGCAGCGGGTTCGCGCCCAAAGATGTGGGGATGACTGCGCCGTCGAGCACATAAAGGCCTTCCCAAAATCCAGTGCCACCGGGTTTGAACACCTTGCCATGCTCGTTCACCACGCCGTTTTCAACCGTATCGGCCATGCAGCATCCACCCAAGGGGTGAACCGTGAAGGCGGCGTTGCCGGGGACGGCGGCCGACAGCACCACGCCGATTTTTTTCGGCAGGAAGCTGATGGCCGGGTTCTGGATGTAGATCGCCCCTTGAGTACTGACTTGTTCCAGGTATTTTTCCTGCAACAGATGTGCAGCAAAGGTCGCCTCGCTCGGGTAAGTGGGCACGAGCTTTTTGCGTTGGGTGTCGTAGGCCATGCTGCCGGCCGACGCATCGTGCCCCATGGACAGCAAGGTCTGGGTGTTTTCCAGGCCCATTCGCTGCAGTACGGCCCAGTCGGTTTTACCCCTGGCTGACTCGTAGTCCCAGGACACACCGCGAAAATCCCATTCATCAAGTTGGGCGAAGGTCGCCGCCGACGTGATGGCCTCATGAAACAGGCTGGCAATGGCACCCGGGATGGCCGCATCCTGAATCAACACGCTCTTTTCCACATCCACAGCGTGCCGGATGCGGATACTGCCCGTGATGGTCGGGCCAACCCCGGAGTACACATCTGGAAGGTACTTGCTGCCATTGCCAATGCCGTGAACCGGCTCCTTCATGGCAAAGCCGAAGGCGATGCCGTCGCCATTGGTGGAAAGCCGCTGGCCGAGTTGCTTTGAAAGGGCCAGCCCTTCTTTTTTTTCTGGTTGCGCAGATCGCATCAAAATTTCGGTGCTGCCAAACGTGCCCGCCGACAGGACGACGTGGCGGGCATGCAACTCATAGGTTGGCACAGGGATTGAATTGCGCAGCTTGTCACGGGCCTGGGTTTGCACAAAGTGAACCACCCAATGTGCTGAGATCGTTCCATCGCCGGGCCGGTGCTCGACTGACAGCACGCTCACGCCTGTGAAAAGCTGAGCGCCCGCAGCGTGCGCCTTGGCCAGGTAGGTCGTGTCCAGAGATTTCTTGGCGTTCTGGTTGCAGCCGGAGACGCAATCGCCGCAGCCCACACAGGTGTTGAGCAGGCGTGAGGGAACTTCTGCGCCAATCGACCTGCCGAGCGCCACAGTCAAATCGGCAGGCTCAAAAGTGACCTGAACCTGATCGTCGGCATCCCTGGCAATGATGTCGCTGAGTTCCTGCAGTCGCCGGTGCTTCTTGGGCACGCTGTAAACCGCTTCCATTACGCCATTGCCGCCCGGCGCGTCATTCAGGTCAACGGTGCTGAAAGTCTCGGCGCTGAGCTCTGCGCGGGCTTTTGCAAAGGCCGCGTCCCAGCTCGCCTTTCCTGGTTTCGATTTCAGGTTTTCCGGCCACGCAGCACGTGCTGGCCCATCCTGACTCGCTGCAATGCGCTTGTCAAACACGCGAGGGTCCGGCTCTATCACCACATTGGCATTGATCAGGCTGGTCCCCCCCAGACCATTGCCCACCAGTGCGCCAATGCCGTCGCCCATTCGAATTTCGAACAAGCTGGACTCGTAGCCCATGACAGTGGTGGCATTCTTGCGGTCGATCCGGAAAGCACTGAATGCATTGCCAAGGTCGTTCGGAAACTCCTTGGTCAGCCATTCCTCGCCGCGCTCCAGAACCAGCACCCTGACGTCCGCCTGCGACAAACGCAACGCACTGACCGCACCGCCATAGCCCGAGCCGACGACGACCGCGTCGTGGATCTTTGGAACTGGTTTTGAGGGTGCGGTTGGTGCAGGTACCACCGGCTTTTCGCCAACGTGCGTCAACTCGCTTGCGATCAGCTCTTCCACACTTCTGGACAGCCATTTCATGGTGAACCTCCCTTTATGTCGTGCCCGCTGCGCCTGCCAACGGGTGCCCTCACCCTATGTTTTTGAAAACCTCCAATAACGCTCGAAGCTCCTGCGCAGAGACTGGTTTGCGCAACACCGGATATTCCAGCTCACCCAGTTTTTCAATTTCTATGGCCGAGATGTCGCCTGTCAAGATTGCGGCAGAGACGGCCCCGAAGCGGCCCCGCACCGCAGCAATCACGTCCAGCCCGGTAACGCCGCTGGCTAACGAGAAATCGGTCAGCAATGCATCAGGCGCTGCGCCAGTGCCAAGTTCCAGCATCAATGCGTCCAGCGTTTCGGCCACGACGGCCCGGCAGCCCCAGTCGTCCAACAGCAGGGCCAATGCGTCCCGCGATGCGGCGTCGTCATCCACATAGGCGACAAAAAGCCCGTCGAGGGATGCGTTTGGCAATGCGGCTTCGTCGGTCCTTGCAGCCAACTGTCGCCCGCGCACCATGGCAGCGGGCACCAGCACGCTGAAGGTACTCCCGCGCGTTGGCCCGGTGGAAGGAATTTCGCTGGTACCGTCCGCGACTTGCACCCGAAAGCCGAGCAGGTCGCTCAGGCCGCGAACGATGGCCAGCCCGAGGCCCAGGCCGTTGCCGGACTTTCCCACCTCGCCCTGGTAATACTCCTTGAAGATTTCTTCACGCTGGTGCGGCGCTATGCCCGGCCCGGTGTCTGACACGGCCACGACTAGTTGCCCACCGATCCAGCTGGCCCGCACAGAAACGGCGCCTTGCTCTGTGAACTTCAGCGCGTTCTCAATCAGGTTGCGCAGAATGCGTTCAAACAGCGCAGCATCGGTATGAATTGACAGGCCACTCTCCTGGAAGTCAAGTCGGAGACCTTTGGCCTGTGCCTGCTGGGCATAGCTTGCCTGCAAACCGGCGAAAATTGAATCCAGCGAATGCCAAGCCGGATCAGACTGCACCTTGTCGGCCTCCAGTTTGGAGAAGTCCAGCACAGAGTTGAACAGGTGCTCCAGCGCTGACAGGGCTTTGCCCATTTGACGCGAAATCTCCGTGATTTTTTCAGGGGTCTGGGGCCGCGCCAACAAGCCATTGAGCAAAGTCACTGCGTGCAGGGGCTGGCGCAGGTCGTGGCTGGCAACAGCCAGAAAGCGTGATTTGGCAGCACTCGATTCTTCAGCGGCCGTACGGGCCACTTTGAGGCTTTCAACCAGTTGCTCATTGGCGTAGCGAATTTCTATGCCTTTGTAAATCTGGGCTGCAAAGCTCCTTGAAAACCCTGTCGTCACGGCAACAAAAACCACCAGCATGACGAAGACTTCGAATCTGTTCTCGCTGCCCGCTACCAGCCAGGCAACGGCAACACCGAGCGCCAGGATTGCGCCGTAGGCAGCGTAAAGGCGTGGCCTGGCACCCAGAGACGACATGGCGGCAGCCAGCCAGCTGCAATAAATCATGGTGAGGTACATGCGGGCGGAGTCATCAACCCACGGAAAAATGACCAACGGCGCGGCGCCCGCGACCAGCCCGCAAAGGATGGTTGTTGTATTCAGGATGTTCCGCCACCGTTCAGGCGCACTGTCCAATACGGCCAATTCGCGCCCGGCGCGCAGGAACTGTGTGCGCCAGGTAAACATGGCACCGGCAACCAGCACCCACCCCAGGGTGAGCCCGCGGGGAAGCTCCCGCCAGCCGACCGCTGCTATGAAAAGGATGACAACCCAGACTGAGAAACTGTTCTTGATGGCCTGGTTGATGGTGAAGTGCAGGCTGTGCACCTCCCGCCGTCTGGCGGTCAGATCTGCCTGCGGGGAGCTTGAGCGCAATTTATCTCGGGCGGCTCGCATGGATTCGTGTCAGTTCATGCCGTGCTTTTTGGCGAACCTCAAATCGGCTCGCCGATCTGGGCCACGCGGTAAAGCGCCTCGGTGCGATTGCGCACGTTGAGCAGACGGAACACGGTGGACAGGTGGGACTTCACGGTGCCTTCAGAGATGTCCAGTTGCCGGGCAATCACCTTGTTGGGTGCGCCTTTCAAGGCGAGTTTGAGCACTTCGATCTGCCGCAGCGTCATTCCGGCCAGCAGGCCCGAGGGGCGGCACTGTTGTGACCCCAGAGGCGCGGCGCCCGCACCTGGCTGCGGCTCTGCCGGACGTAACGGCTCCATCAGCACCTGGGGCGGCAGGTAGATGCCTTTGCCCAACACCAGTTGCAGCGCGCGGATCATGACTTCGGGTGACGACGTTTTAGGCACAAACCCGGCGGCACCCAGGTCAATGGCGGCGCGCACGGTTTTTCCGTCTTCTTCACCCGACATAACGACGATGAATGCATCCGGGAAGGCGAGTTTGATACTTTGCAGGCCGTCCAGCCCGGTGCGCCCCGGCATGTTGATGTCCAGCAGCACCAGTTCAAACGATTCGCCTTGCAGCGCCAGCGCCTCGCTGCAACTGGCAGCTTCGCTGATGTCCAGGTCTGGCGCAAGGTCGACCAGCATCAGGCGCAGCCCGCGTCTGAACAGGTTGTGGTCGTCAATCAGCAGGATTCGCAAGCCGACACTCCTTGAGTTCATGGCATAGAGGCCACGTCGCGGTTCAGCATATTGCAACGGCGCCGTTACACGCCAGCCATTGGTCATAAACCGAAGTCCTGTTCAACACCCCGGTGTCTGGCTGCAGGTTCAAACAGGTCATCCGGCTTGGCAACCAGCTGACCTCGGCCATGCCTTAAGCCCAATTGATGCATGTATCAATTAGAAACATGATTGCTGCTCCATGTCAATTTGTATCAAGGAGCGTGTCATGCAACTGCAAACAACTTCTTCTTCTGCTGGTGTTGATTCCAGATTTGGCGTCCGCACGGCGTCAACCGCCCCTGCCGAAGCGCCACCCGTTGAGTTGCTGGTGCAAATCCTGGAAGAAATCAACCACGGCGTGCTGCTGTTGACGGAAACCGCGCGGGTACGCTTCGCCAACCGCACCGCCACGCGCGCGCTCCTGTCAGGTTCGTCCCAATCCATGGGGCCAAGCTGCCTGCAATTGGGCAGTGCGCGCGACCAGGCGGCCTTGCTGAAGGCGCTTCAGGCTTGCAGCAAAGGCTGTCGGTCCCTGCTGAACGTGCATTCACGGTCTGGGCAGGAAGTGTCGTTGGGTATCAGCCCCATCGACGCTCCCGCGCACGATGTTGGCGATGAAGTCGTGGCCATGGTGACGCTCGGAAAAAACCAGAATGTGGATGCCTTGGGATTGCAGTTTTTTGCGCAGACGCACAACCTCACGCTGGCGGAAAGCCATGTGCTGGAACGCCTGTGCAAGGGCATGCAGGCGACACAAATTGCCGCGCACGGTGGCGTCGCGTGCTCCACCGTGCGCAGCCAGATTCGCAGCATCACCCAAAAGACCAACGCCCGCGG
>JANMCB010000112.1:0-2917 GCA_031360805.1 Rhodoferax sp. | reverse complement strand
TCATTTCCCCAACGCCCGCAACGCCAGTTTGATCCCTTCGCTCACCCCGACCTCCTTGGGCAGCGCTTTGAGCGAAATCGCGGCCTCTTTGTCGCTGTAACCCAGTGCCAGCAGGGCTTGCAGGATGTCGGCTTGGGCGTCGCTGGCCAGGCTGGCGGGAATGCCGATGTCCGCACCGAGTTTGCCTTTGAGTTCCAAGAGCAGACGTTCAGCGGTCTTCTTGCCGATGCCGGGCACTTTGATCAGGCGACCCGCCTCTTGCAAGGTGATGGCTTGCGACAACTCGCCCACGCTCATGCCCGAGAGCACCGAGAGCGCGGTGCGCGGGCCAACGCCGGAGATTTTGACGAGCTGGCGAAACGCTTCACGCTCAGGGTGCGTAGCAAAGCCGTAGAGCAATTGCGCGTCTTCGCGAACCACAAAATGCGTCAGCAGCGTCACCTTTTCTCCCAGGCCCGGGAGGTTATAAAACGTGCTCATGGGAACGCTGACTTCGTAGCCGACGCCGTTGCAGTCCACGATGAGCTGCGGCGGGTTTTTCTCGGCCAGAACGCCTTGCAATCTACCGATCATTTACGCTGTCCATCAAGCTGTCCATCTTTTGCCTATCATTGGGAATCTCCAAGGGATTATCAACTTGATTCTTCGACACCTTTTCTCGCCCCCCAACAACACCCGCCTCACGCATCTGTGCGGGCCGATGGACGCTCACTTGCGCACGATCGAGGCGGCGCTGCAGGTCAAAATCGCCCACCGGCACGAGCAGTTCAAGGTCGACGGCACCAAGCTGGCAGCCAAGCGTGGCATGGAACTGCTGCAGGCACTGTACGAAATCGCTGCGCGCCCGATTGACGAAGCCGTCGTCCAGATGATGCTGGCAGGCGACGGCGACATGGACGACAGCAGTTCGCACTTGCTGAAGACCAAGCGCAGCGACCTCAAAGCCCGTACGCTGAACCAGGCCAACTACCTGGACAACATTGCCAGCCACGACATCACTTTCGGCATTGGGCCGGCAGGCACAGGCAAGACCTATCTGGCGGTGGCTTGCGCGGTAGACGCCCTGCAACGCAGCGCGGTACAGCGCATTGTGCTGACGCGACCGGCCGTGGAAGCGGGCGAGCGGCTTGGCTTTTTGCCGGGCGACTTGAACCAGAAAATTGACCCTTACCTGCGCCCGCTTTACGACGCGCTGTATGACCTGATGGGCTTTGAGCAGGTTCAAAAGGCTTTCGAGCGCCAGACCATCGAGATTGCCCCGCTGGCTTTCATGCGCGGGCGAACGCTGAACAACGCCTTCATCATTCTGGATGAGGCCCAAAACACCACGCCCGAGCAGATGAAAATGTTTTTGACGCGCATCGGTTTTGGCGCCAAAGCGGTCGTCACCGGCGACGTCAGCCAGATCGACCTGCCCAAAACGCAGTTGAGCGGCTTGATTGATGCGGAGCGTGTCCTGAAACGCGTCAGCGGCATCGCAATTTGCCGCATGACCAGCGCCGACGTGGTGCGCCACCCGCTCGTGGCGCGCATTGTGGATGCCTACGATGCACCAGGGCATTCAGCCACCGAACGGCCTGCCTTGCCAGCCACGCGGGTCGCCGCAGCCGTGCCTGCTGCCAAGGCCCGCAGCCGCCGCACCAGCGCATCGCGTGCCGGTTGATCTTCCCCACGCAAGACCGGTTCTGAGCCGCCCATGCTGAAGATCCTCTCGCTGTCGCTTCAATTTGGCAAACTGGAAGACGCCGCCTTGCACCGTGCCGCCTTGCCACGCCACAAAGTTACCCGCTGGATTCGCCATGCACTGGCCAGCGAAGGCGAGATCACCGTGCGCATCGTCAACGCTGAAGAAGGCCGTGCGCTGAACCGCGACTACCGCCAGAAAGACTATGCGACCAATGTGCTGACGTTTGATTACACGCAGGCGCCACTGGTCACGGCTGATCTGGTTTTATGTGCCCCGGTGATTGCCGCAGAAGCGCGCACACAGCGCAAAACCCTGAGCGCCCACTACGCCCACTTGCTGGTGCACGGTGCCCTGCATGCACAAGGCTGGGACCATGAAACCAGCGATGCCGACGCGGCAGCGATGGAGGCCAGGGAAGTTGAAATTCTGGCCGGACTCGGCTTCAAAAGCCCGTATTGAAGGCGGGTTGGAGTATCGTTAATTTGATATCACTGGCGATATCACTTTTCTTGAAAATCGCTCAACAATCAGCTGTTTTCGCCATTTTATCGGTCAAATTGGCACCTAGTCCTCGTCTTATATAGCTTTATTGCTATTAAAAACATATCATGGTGGATTTGGCGCAATCCTCAAGGGAATCGTGACGGGCCCGTCGCCGACGAGGTGAACTTTCATGTCGGCGCCAAATTGCCCGGTTTGAACCTGCGGGTGCAGGCGTTTGGCCTCTTGCACAAAGTCGTCGTAAAGCCTGCGGCCGTCTTGCGGGTTGGCCGCGCCGCTGAACCCAGGCCGGTTGCCACTGCTGGTGTCCGCCGCCAGTGTGAACTGGCTTACCAGCAGCAGGCCGCCTGCAGTGCCCTGGCCATCCATGTCCTGCACGCTGTGGTTCATCTTGCCGGCCGAATCGCTGAAGATGCGCAGTTTCAACAGTTTGGCAAGCAGCTTGTCGCGCTCTGCCCGGCCGTCGCCCGACTCGGCACAGACCAGCACCACGAGGCCGGGGCCAATCTCGCCAACGGTCTGCCCGTTCACGACCACATGCGCTTCACTGACGCGTTGCAACAGCGCCATCATGCTTGATTCACCTGAGGTTGCTTGGGTACTTTCATGCCAGCATTTTGCCCGTCAAGCCACCTCGGTTTCACTCTGTGCCAGAATTGTTAAAGCACTGCCGACGCCTTACATCGCTGCACCCATGGTCACCCATTTCAAACGCCACCTTCCCTGGGC
>JANMCB010000056.1:0-13188 GCA_031360805.1 Rhodoferax sp. | reverse complement strand
ATTTTTGCCTATCAAATCTGGCTCGCTGTGGCCTGGGAGCTGGGCAGCCGCCTGAGCCCTTCACTGGCGCAACGCATGACGGGGTGGATGGCGCATTTCATTGGATGCCGAACAGCGCCCGAGCGCATCAGCTGGCAAATGAACTACCCGTACGCCATGTCCTGGTTCGGCTCTCAAGGTGGCCTCAAAGGCGCAGCCCTGGTCGAACCTGCCTGGCCGACACTCTACATCTATGGTGCCCGCAAACCGTTCATGTTCCACTCAACGCAATGGCTTGAAAGCCTGTCGCGATCACCGGGCAGCGCGGTGCAGGCGTTTCAAACCGGGCATTGGGTCATGGTGCAAAAACCCGAAGAATTCAATGCCTGCGTCAGCGACTGGCTGGCGCGGCAAACGACCGATTAGCGTCAGGTCCGGGGTGACATCCCCGCCAGCACAGCAGTGGTGACCTTGGGGGCTTCCAGGGAGCCTGTGGGCCGTTTGACCGGCGGAATCGACTCCACCCAGCGGCGAACGCGTTCTGCGTCTCCGAGGCGGCTCAATTTGCCGGCCGAATCCAGAAACACCATGATCAGCTTTCGCCCCGCCACCTTGGTCTGCATGACCAGGCACTGACCAGCTTCGGTGATGTAACCGGTTTTCTGCAGGCCGATGTCCCACGACGGGTTCTTGATGAGGCGGTTGGTATTGTTGAATTGCAGGACGCGGTTTCCCACCTCGACCTGGTAACCGGGCGAAGTTGACAGCTCACGCAGCATCGGGTCGGCATGGGCCACGTTCACCAGGGTTGCGAGGTCCCTGGCGCTGGACTGGTTGCCGCTGGACAAACCTGTCGGCTCCACATATTTGGTGTCTTTCATGCCAAGCGTGCGCGCCTTGGCGTTCATCAGGCCCACAAAGGCTGGCAGGCCACCCGGGAAGCTGCGCCCCAAGGCATGCGCCGCACGGTTCTCGCTTGACATCAGCGCAAGCAACATGAGTTCACCGCGGGTGAGTTCCGTGCCGACCTTGAGACGCGAGCGGCTGCCTTTTTCGGTGTCGACATCTGCCTGCGTGATGGCGATGAGTTCCTCGGGTGGCAAATGTGCTTCGCTAATCACCAAACCGGTCATCAACTTGGTCAGTGAAGCAATCGGAAGAATAGCCTGGTCGTTCTTGCTGAACAGGACCTCACGGGTGTCCTGGTCAATCACCAATGCCACGCTGGATTTGAGGTCCAGCGCATCGGGCGCCAGATGCAGACCGGCCACCTCACCAAATGAAGGCTTGGCCGGAATGATCACAACGTGGCGAACCGCCTTGAAATTCTTGGCCGAAATCCTGCGCTTTGACACATCCGTGGCGCGGGCACCCTTGCGTTTTTGCACCAGCGACGCCTGTTTGGCGCTGTCGAGGCTTTTGGCGCTGCTGCGCGTCTTTTGCGCAGCGTCCGCACTTGGCGCACTGGCCAGCAACAGGCCGAAGGCCACCAGAACAGAACAAAGGGACGTCGTGATTCGTTTCAAGGTGTTTCCCCAACGTAACAAAATGGCAACTGCGGGCAATTTCAAGCCAATAAAAACTGCCTCATCGCCGTATTTTCACACGGCTTGCACAGTTTATCCAGAATTGTTACATTAGATCAAGCACTTGCACGGACTTCCTCAACAAATACTACAAATACGAGGGTTAACCCTAGCCTTGCGCAGCAACCCGATCAGCTTTGCTGTGTAACTTGTTGAGGGCACTCAGATAAGCTTTGGCCGAAGCCACCACAATGTCAGGGTCAGCCCCCACGCCGTTGACCACGCGGCCGCTGTTTTGCAGGCGCACGGTGACTTCGCCCTGGCTCTCTGTGGAACCGCTTATGGCGTTCACAGAATAGAGCACCATTTCTGCGCCGCTTTTGACGTGCGTTTCAATGGCCTTCAGGGAGGCGTCAACCGGGCCGTTGCCATCGGAACTGCCCTTGAACTCCTTGCCCGCCACGGTGAATACAACGCTGGCCTGCGGGCGCTCACCGGTTTCGCTGTGCTGGGAGAGGGACACAAAACCGTACTCCTCGTTGTCGTGCGTCACGCTTTCGTCACTGACCAGCGCCAGAATGTCTTCGTCGAAAATGTCGCTCTTGCGATCAGCCAGTTCCTTGAATCGGGCAAACGCGGTGTTGACGTCGGCCTCGCTCTCCATCTGCACACCCAGGTCCTGCAAGCGCTGCTTGAATGCGTTACGGCCGCTGAGCTTGCCCAGCACGATCTTGTTGGCGGTCCATCCCACATCTTCGGCGCGCATGATCTCGTAGGTGTCACGCGCCTTGAGCACGCCATCCTGGTGAATGCCTGACGCATGTGCAAACGCGTTGGCACCCACCACGGCTTTGCTGGGCTGCACCACAAAGCCCGTGGTCTGGCTGACCATGCGGCTCGCCGCCAAAATGTGTTTGGCGTCGATGTTCATATTCAGCCCGTAATAATCGCGCCGGGTTTTAAGCGCCATGACGACCTCTTCCAGCGAGCAATTGCCCGCCCGCTCGCCCAGTCCGTTGATAGTGCATTCAATCTGGCGAGCCCCACCAATTTTGACGCCCGCGAGTGAGTTGGCCACCGCCATACCCAGGTCGTTATGGCAATGCACAGACCATACCGCCTTGTCCGAGTTGGGAATGCGCTCGCGCAGGTCCTTGATGAACTGGCCGTACAGCTCCGGCACGGCGTAGCCCACCGTGTCGGGCACGTTGATGGTGGTGGCACCTTCGTGAATGACTGCTTCAAGCACGCGGCAAAGAAAATCAGGGTCTGAGCGATAGCCGTCTTCCGGGCTGAACTCAATGTCGTCCATCAAATTGCGGGCATAGCGGGTAGACAGCTTGCATTGCTCGAACACTTGGTCCGGCGTCATGCGCAGCTTTTTCTCCATGTGCAAGGCACTGGTCGCCAGGAACAGGTGAAGACGCCCGCGCGCGGCCGGTTTCAGGGCCTCTGCCGCACGGGAGACATCGCGGTCGTTGGCACGCGCCAGCGAGCAGATGGTCGATTCCCGAATCGCTTCGGCAATCGCCTTCACGCACTCGAAATCCCCGTTGGAACTGGCCGCAAAACCAGCCTCAATCACGTCGACTTTCAGCCGCTCCAGCTGACGGGCAATGCGCAGTTTTTCGTCGCGCGTCATGCTGGCGCCAGGGGACTGCTCGCCATCGCGCAAAGTGGTGTCAAAAATGATGAGTTTGTCGGACATCGTGGGGCTCCAAAAATAGTTTCAATCAACCAGCAATCCAAAAGAAAACGGCCCGTTGCTGGTAGCAGACGGGCCGTTTTGAGGGGTATGCGCGTGCGCTACCAACTCCGCCCATCTGGCAGTAGCAGTAGTAGTGCTAGCGAAATTCGATTCATGGCTTCAATGTATCACAATTTAAAGCGACTCAGTTTACAACCGGTACTAGTGCAATCCGCGCTCGTCCGGCTCTTCGGTAGACGTGCTGATCACACTGGTTTGCATTCCCTTGGTTTTGCGCCAGGCGTAAACCGCATAACCGCTGAAACCGTAAATGACGAACAAGCCAAACAGGATGATGGGCGGGTCAATGTTGATGACGGCAATGGCTAACGCGATCAGCACGATGACGGCGAACGGCACGCTTTTCTTCATGCTGATGTCTTTGAAGCTGTAAAAGGGCACGTTGGTCACCATGGTCAGGCCTGAATAAAGTGCCAGCACGAATGTAATCCACGGGATCGATACGCCCCACAGCTTGTCGGTGCCTTCGAAACCCAGGTCGGTCAACAGCCAGATAAAACCGGCCACCAATGCAGCAGCAGCGGGCGATGGCAAGCCCTGAAAGTAACGTTTGTCCACCACGGCAGTGTTTACATTGAAACGTGCCAGGCGCAACGCGGCGCAAGAGCAATAGACAAAGGCGGCCAGCCAACCCCACCGACCCAGACCCTGCAAGGCCCACATGTAGGAGATCAAGGCGGGTGCCGCGCCGAAAGACACCATGTCCGACAGTGAATCCATCTGCTCGCCAAACGCGCTCTGGGTGTTGGTCATGCGGGCCACGCGACCGTCCAGGCTGTCCAGCACCATGGCGCAGAAAATGCCAATGGCGGCGTTGTCAAATTGCCCGTTCACCGCCATCACCACCGCATAAAAACCACCAAACAAGGCGGCCAGGGTGAACAGATTGGGCAAAACGTAGATGCCTTTGCGGCGTTTGCGAACCACGACGCCTTCGCCCGTCGAAAATTCCGAGTCCTCGCCATCATGCATGTGTGGGCCTCCGGCGAAAGTCAAAATGAACCATAAGACTCTTTATTTTATAGCAGTTGGGGTACCGCATGAAAAGAGGCCACACGAAGTGGCCTCGATCAGATTGCACCTGGCTGGACGGCCAGGCAGCCCAGCAATCAGTTGCGGGTTTGATCAACCAGCTTGTTTTTCGCAATCCACGGCATCATGGCGCGCAGCTTGGCACCCACCACTTCGATCTGATGCTCCGAGTTCAGGCGGCGGCGGCTCAACAGAGTCGGTGCGCCCGCCTTGTTTTCCAGAATGAAGCTCTTGGCGTATTCGCCAGTCTGGATGTCTTTCAGGACCTGCTTCATGACCTTCTTGGTCTCGTCCGTGACGATGCGCGGGCCGGTGACGTATTCACCGTATTCGGCGTTGTTGGAGATGGAATAGTTCATGTTGGCAATGCCGCCTTCATAAATCATGTCCACGATCAACTTCAGCTCGTGCAGGCACTCAAAATAGGCCATTTCAGGCGCATAGCCGGCTTCAACCAGGGTCTCAAATCCGGCCTTTATCAGCTCGACCGTTCCGCCGCACAAAACAGCTTGTTCACCGAACAGGTCGGTTTCGGTTTCTTCACGGAAGTTGGTTTCAATGATGCCGGCCTTGCCGCCGCCGTTGGCCATGGCATAGGAGAGGGCCAGGTCGCGTGTGCGGCCCGACTTGTCCTGATGAATGGCGATCAGGTGGGGCACGCCGCCGCCCTGGGCGTAGGTGCCGCGCACGGTGTGGCCAGGGGCTTTGGGAGCGACCATCCAGACGTCCAGGTCCGCACGGGGCGTGACCAGGCCGTAATGCACGTTGAAACCGTGCGCAAACACGAGGGACGCGCCCTGTTTGATGTTCGGGGCGACGTCATTCGTGTAAACCGAGCCGATCTGCTCGTCCGGCAACAAAATCATGACCACGTCTGCGGCTTTGACCGCGTCAGCGACTTCGGCCACCTTCAGGCCGGCTTTGCCAACCTTGTCCCAGGAGGCGCCGCCCTTGCGCAGACCGACAACCACTTTCACGCCGCTGTCGTTCAAGTTCTGGGCGTGGGCGTGGCCCTGGCTGCCGTAGCCAATGATGGCAACGGTTTTACCCTTGATCAGGCTCAGGTCACAATCTTTGTCGTAAAAAACTTTCATACTTCTCTCCTAATGGTTGCTGGCGAAATGCCCTTCGACAGGCTCAGGGCGGAACGCAAGTACGTTGATCGCCACTGCATGGGTCCGTTCGCGTTGAGCCTGTCGAAACGCGCGCACGAACCGTCGAAATCAGACGCGCAGGATTCTCTCACCCCGCCCGATGCCGCTTGAGCCGGTGCGCACGGTTTCCAGGATCGCGCTGCGCTCGATGGCCTCAAGAAATGCATCGTTTTTGTGCTGGTCGCCGGTGAGCTCGATGGTGTAGCTCTTCTCGGTCACATCGATAATGCGGCCGCGAAAGATGTCGGCCATGCGTTTCATCTCTTCGCGCTCCTTGCCGACCGCCCGCACCTTGACCATCATCAGCTCGCGCTCGGTGTAGGAGCCTTCGGTGAGGTCAACGACCTTGACGACTTCGATCAGACGGTTCAAGTGCTTGGTGATCTGCTCGATGACGTCGTCAGAGCCCGAGGTCTGGATCGTCATGCGTGACAAGGTCGGATCTTCGGTGGGCGCCACCGTGAGCGACTCAATGTTGTAACCACGGGCCGAGAACAGGCCCACCACGCGGGAGAGCGCGCCAGGCTCGTTCTCCAGCAAAACTGCAATGATGTGTTTCATATGAACTGATTCCTCTTTTCGCTACCCTCCCCTGCACACGGTAATGTGCAGGCTCGGCAGGCAATAGATTCGTCAAAAAAGTTGAGGGTTGAAAGTCAGATTGCTATCACAAAAATAGCAAACTATTTAATAAATACGAGGGCTAGAGGCCTATTTTATCTGGAATTTGCCGATTTTCTGCAGATTTGGAGATAAAATTAACTCACAGGTTAATTTTATTGGGCCTACAAGTCCTCGCTGCCAAGCAGCATTTCGGTGATGCCCATGCCGGCTTTCACCATGGGGTAGACGTTTTCCGTTGGGTCGGTGCGGAAATCCATGAACACGGTGCGGTCCTTGAGCTTGCGGGCTTCGCGCAGCGCGCCTTCCACGTCGCCCGGCTTTTCAATCAGCATGCCGACGTGGCCATAGGCCTCGGCCAGCTTCACAAAATTGGGCAAGGCATCCATGTAGCTATGGCTGTAGCGGCCTTCATAGTCGATTTCCTGCCACTGGCGCACCATGCCAAGGTAGCGGTTGTTCAGCGCGACGATCTTGATGGGCGTGTTGTATTGCAGGCAGGTTGACAGCTCCTGAATGCACATCTGCACCGAGCCTTCGCCCGTGATGCAAAACACTTCCGCTTCCGGCTTGGCCAGCTTGATGCCCATGGCGTAGGGAATGCCCACGCCCATGGTGCCAAGTCCGCCGGAATTGATCCAGCGGCGCGGCTCGTCAAACTTGTAGTACTGCGCCGCCCACATCTGGTGCTGACCGACGTCGGAAGTGATGTAGGTCTCAGTGTCCTTGGTCATGTTCCACAGCGTTTCAACCACGTACTGCGGCTTGATGACGTCGCCCTTGCCCATGCTGTACTTGAGGCAATCGCCCTTGCGCCAGCCATTGATGGTGTCCCACCAGGCGCCCAGCGCATTGGCGTCAGGCTTGACGGTGCTTTCCTTGATCATCGCGATCATTTCCAGCAATACGTCTTTCACGTCTCCCACAATGGGAATGTCCACCTTCACGCGCTTGGAAATGCTGCTCGGGTCAATGTCGATATGGATGATCTTGCGCTCGTTCTGCGCGAAATGCTTTGGGTTGCCGATCACGCGGTCGTCAAAGCGGGCGCCAATCGCCAGCAAGACATCGCAGTTCTGCATGGTGTTGTTGGCTTCCACTGTGCCGTGCATGCCCAACATGCCCAAAAACTTGGGGTCGCTGGCTGGGTATGCGCCCAGGCCCATCAAGGTGTTCGTGCAGGGGTAACCCAGCATGTCCACCAGCGTGCGCAGCTCTTTGCTGGCGTTGCTCAGCAAAACGCCACCGCCGGTGTAGATATACGGGCGTTTGGCAGCCAGCAGCAATTGCAGGGCTTTTCGAATTTGCCCTCCATGGCCCTTCTTGACCGGGTTGTAGGAGCGCATTTCGACGGTTGAGGGGTACCCGCTGTACGGCGTCTTCTTGAATGAAACGTCTTTCGGGATGTCAACCACCACAGGACCCGGCCTGCCACTTCGGGCGATGTGAAAGGCTTTTTTCATGACCTCAGCCATGTCTTTGGCATCCTTGACCAGGAAGTTGTGCTTCACGATGGGGCGTGTGATGCCAACCGTATCGCACTCCTGAAACGCATCCAGCCCGATGGCGTGGGTCGGCACCTGACCGGTGATGATCACCATCGGAATGCTGTCCATATAGGCCGTGGCAATTCCGGTGACGGCGTTGGTTACGCCGGGGCCGGAGGTCACCAGCGCCACGCCAACATCGCCCGTCGCACGGGCATAACCGTCAGCCGCATGAACGGCTGCCTGCTCATGGCGCACCAGAACGTGCTGGATGGTGTCCTGCTTGTAGAACGCGTCGTAAATATGCAGAACGGCGCCGCCTGGGTAGCCCCAGACAAACTTGACGTTTTCGGCCTGCAGGGCCTTGATGAGAATTTCAGCACCCCGAAGCTCGGGAACACTGGTGGTGGGCTGTTTGGCTGCAACAGTGGCAGCGGCGGCCGAAGCGATTTCAGCTTTTGATATTTCCATGATGAACCTTTGTGAATTTCTCTGACGAAAAACCTTGGGTGCTTCTTCACGAACCCTTTTGGGGCAGTGTCGAAACTTTGGACCAGAGCCATGAGCGCACTAGTTTTGCGCCGGACTTGGATCCGTTTGCCTTTTGATTTGCAGCATGCATTATCGCACCGACTTGTGACTTATTGAAAAATCGACGGCGGCTGCGGGCTTTGACAGCCGCCCTGATGCCATAATTTGCCAACATATGGCGTCGCGGGTGCACCCGGGCACCTACAAGACGAGACACTTCAACGCGCCCACCGGCTCAGCACACTTGGCAACCGAACTCGAACTCTCCGATTTTTTGAAAAGCGTTGAAAAACGGGCCTTCAAACGCTCGGTCTATCACGTTCGCAATGAAGAGTCGGCGCTGGACATCGTGCAAGACAGCATGATGAAGCTGGCTGAGCACTACGGCGACAAACCCCCGGCTGAACTGCCGATGCTGTTTCAGCGAATTCTGTCAAATTGCACGCTGGACTGGTTTCGCAGGCAAAAGACGCGTGGCGCCCTTTTTTCTAACATGAGCGACTTTGAATCCGCAGGAGAAGACGGGGATTTCGATTTGCTGGAAACTTTGAACCTGCAAGACAGCTCCGAGCAGACGGAAAGCGCAGAAAGCACAACGGCACGGGCCCAAATACTGCATGAAATTGAAATTGAGGTTCAGGAGCTCCCCGCGCGTCAACGGGAAGCCTTTCTGATGCGTTATTGGGAGGAGTTGGACGTTGCCGAAACGGCGGCAGCCATGGGTTGCAGCGAGGGCAGTGTGAAAACACATTGCTCCAGAGCAGTTCAGGCCCTCAGCAAAGCATTGAGAGCAAAGGGAATAAGACCATGAATACCAAAGTACTAAGCACCGATTACCGGCAGGCCCTGGCAGAGGACCGGTTCGGTCACGGAATCGCGGCTTACCTGTCCGACGCATCAGACGCAATCCCCCACGACATTTCAGAGCGGCTGCGTGTCGCGCGCTCGCAGGCCGTCTCGAAGCGAAAGCTGGCCCCCGCATTGCGCGCCGCTTCGGCTGTGGTTGCGAATGGCTCCTCAGCCGCCATGACTATCGGCGGTGGCATGGGCGATGAAAATTTCAGCTGGTGGGAGCGAATTGCGTCTGCCTTGCCACTGATCGCGCTGCTGATTGGGCTGGCCGGTATCAACATGGTCCAAAATGAGCGCCGGGCCAGTGAGGTGGCCGAGGTTGATTCAGCGCTTTTGCTGGATGATCTGCCACCCTCTGCCTACACCGACCCTGGCTTTGCGCAGTTTCTCAAAGCCAATCGGGAATTTTCCAAATAATTTGTTGCACTGCCACACCATCGCATGCAGCGTACAAGTATTCGAAAATTGACTAACGGCTCCAAAGCCTCGTGGGTCGCTTCACCAGGTGTTTTGGCATTGGTCATTTTGGCCGCGTTGGCTGCGTCACCGGGGCACGCCCAATCACCGGTGGCACCGGCAAACCCAGCGAAGGCGGCCTCGTCCAATGCCAAGCCAGATCCCAAAGCCCAAAACGCCGTGAAATCTGCGGCTGCACCGGCAACGGCAGCGCCCGGCAATTCAACGATCCTGCGACCGGAGTCCACGCCGCTCTGGAAGGACTTGAACCCTGCCCAGCAACAAGCGCTCAAGCCATTGGCAGCCAATTGGCCCACCCTGGGCGAAGCACACAAGCGCAAATGGCTTGCCATGTCCCAAAACTACGCCACGCTTCCAGTTGCCGAACAGCAAAAGCTGCACAGCCGGATGGTGCACTGGGGTTCGTTGACCCCGCAGCAGAGAACTGAGGCACGGTTGAATTTTGCGGAATCCAACAAGTTGACGCCGCAAGACAAAGCCGAAAACTGGCGGGCTTACCAGGCATTGAGCCCGGAGGATCGGCAGAAACTCGCCGCAAAGGCCCAAGTTGCAACCCCCGGTGCGGCCGCAGCTGTCAAACCAGTCCCGCCGCAAAAGCTCGCCACTGTTCCTTCGACGCGGCGCACCGCCAAATCTGCCGAATTGGCGGTCAACAACCCGTCCGTCGACACCAACACGTTGCTTCCTCGCAACAGCGGTGCAAGTCCTGAGTCGGCAGGTCAAAAAAATTGACTTCAGGCGACCCATCAATGGTCGCAACGCCGGGCCTGCGGCGGCGCATGGCCTGCTGGATCTACGAAGGCATTTTGATGTTTGGCGTGGTCTTTTTGGCCGGCTATCTGTTCAGTGCATTGAGCCAAACCCGTCACGCGCTCGAAAACCGCCACTTGCTGCAGGCGTTCCTGTTTGTGATTTTCGGTATTTACTTCGTCTGGTTCTGGGCCAAAGGGCAGACGTTGGCGATGAAAACCTGGAATATCCGCGTGGTTGATACGCATGGGAAGGCCATTTCCCAAACCCGCGCCTTGGGGCGGTACGCGTTGAGTTGGGTGTGGTTTTTACCGCCACTCGGCGCAGCAGCCCTGTTCAGGCTGCCCGGACCGGAAGTTGCCGTCATCGGTGTCGGATGGATTGCCGTTTGGGCGATCTTGAGCCGTTTTCACCCCGAGAAGCAGTTTTGGCACGATGCCCTGGCCGGTACGCGCCTCGTATCCTCAGTAGCGCTCAGTCGCTGATTGCCCGAGCCAGAGGCGCTGATCGCTTGAACCAGAGGTCGCCAAACCCTCAGACCGCCGCCTCATCCTGCTCACCCGTGCGAATGCGCACAACACGCTCCACGCTGGTGACAAATATTTTGCCGTCGCCAATCTTGCCGGTGTGGGCTGCCTTGACGATGGCGTCCACACAGCGATCCACGTCGTCTGTCTTCACAACCACCTCAACCTTGACTTTAGGCAAGAAGTCCACAACGTACTCAGCACCCCGGTAAAGCTCCGTGTGGCCCTTCTGCCGACCGAACCCTTTGACTTCCGTGACAGTCAGGCCGGTCACCCCGCATTCCGCGAGCGCTTCACGCACTTCTTCGAGCTTGAAGGGTTTGACAATGGCGGTGATTTGTTTCATGGCTTTTCCTGAGGTGTGAATGGCGATAGTTACTGGCGAAATTTACTCGTTATAGGATAACGCCAATCTTTGCCAAAACTACGGTGGGTGACACGAATTCCTACAGGTGCCTGGCGGCGCTTGTATTCGTTGATTTTGATCAGCCGGGTAACTTTTTCTACATCCGCGCGCTGAAACCCGGCGGCAATGATGCTTTCAATGCTCTGGTCATTCTCCATATAGCGCTCAAGGATTGCATCCAGGACTTCATAGGGCGGCAGGCTGTCCTGGTCGCGCTGGTCGGGCCTGAGTTCTGCGCTTGGCGCACGGGTGATGATGCGCTCGGGAATCGGCGACTCGCAGCTTGCATAGGGGTCATTCAGGTTCCGCCAGCGCGCCAGCTCAAATACAGTGGTCTTGACCAAGTCCTTGATCACCGCGAAGCCGCCCGCCATGTCACCGTAGAGCGTGCAGTATCCCGTGGCCATTTCTGACTTATTGCCGGTGGTCAGAACGATCGAGCCAAATTTGTTCGACAAAGCCATCAGCAGCGTTCCGCGTATCCGCGCCTGGATGTTCTCTTCGGTCGTATCTTCAGCCAAGCCCTTGAACTCATTCGCCAACGATGCCTTGAAGGCTTCAAACTCCGGGACGATGGATATCTCGTCGTACCTGACGCCCATTCGCGCAGCCATTTCACGGGCATCGATCCAGCTGATATCGGCGGTGTAGGGAGACGGCATCATCACAGTGCGGACCTTGTCCTTGCCCAGTGCGTCGACTGCAACAGCCAGCACCAAGGCCGAATCAATGCCGCCCGAAAGGCCAAGCAGAACGCCCGGAAAGCCGTTTTTGCCGACGTAGTCCCTCACGCCCAGAACCAGCGCATCCCACAGGTCTGACTCGGGCGAGCGCTCGGGTGCGATGGTCCCCGCCAATTCAATGGCGGCTGATTTGCGGCTCACGGTTACCTCAAACGCATCTTCGACAAAACTCGCCGCCCGGCCAGCCACCCTGCCGTCACCATTCAGGCTGAACGAATGCCCTTCGAAAACCACCTCGTCCTGACCACCCACAAGGTGCGCGTAAACCAGCGGCAACCCGCAGGCCAGCACCCGCTTGCGCATCATCTGCTCCCTCTCATCGCCCTTTCCGACGTGAAACGGTGATGCGTTGATGACAGCCAGCAACTCGGCGCCCGCGGCTTTGGTCAACACGGCCGGCGCGTCAAACCAGGCGTCTTCGCAGATCAGGAGTCCCACCTTCACCGCGCCAGCGCCGGTGTCGTCAGACCCGCCCGCTTCAAAAACGCACACGCCTTGCCCCGGCTGAAAATAACGCCTTTCATCAAACACCTGGTAATTGGGCAGTTCACGCTTGGCATAAGTGGCCAAAGTTTTGCCTTCACGAATCACGCTGGCGGCGTTGAATCGGCCCGACACCGCTACCGACCGGGTCTTGCGGGCGTCTGCCTCCAAGCCGCCACTGGGGTGCCCCACCACCACCACCATGTTTTTTAACCCAGCCAACTCGCGGGTTACGAAATTCACGGCATCATCGCAGGCATCAATGAAAGCGGGTCGCAGGAACAGGTCTTCGGCCGCGTAGCCGCAAATTGAAAGCTCCGGAGTCAACAGCAGCCGCGCGCCATCCGAATGGGCGCGCCTGGCAAGGTCGATGATTTTTTGCGCGTTTCCCGTCAGGTCGCCAACGACAAAGTTAAGCTGGGCAACACATATTTTGAGAGTCATGAGTACACAAAAAGCAGTTCAGCCAGATTATGTCATTCGGGTATTGCCTTCACCGATGGCGGTCGATGCCGTGCAATGGAACGCTTTGCTGGCGACGCAGGCCGAATCCAACCCGTTCATGCGTCACGAATATCTCGCAGCCTTGCACCAAAGCCACGCTGCGTGCCCCGAAAGCGGATGGACCCCGCGAACCATCACTCTGTGGACAGGCGACGTAATGGTAGGCGCATGCATGCTCTATCTCAAGGCTCATTCGTATGGTGAGTATGTTTTTGACTGGGCCTGGGCCAATGCCTATCAGCAGCACGGCCTGAACTACTACCCGAAAGCGGTGGTCGCCGTGCCGTTCACCCCCGTACCCGGCGCGCGGCTGCTGGCCAGATCGCCGCAGGACCGGGAAGCCTTGGC
>JANMCB010000051.1:0-3878 GCA_031360805.1 Rhodoferax sp. | reverse complement strand
AACCACGCCAGCTTGCTGAAGAAAGCGTCCACCGGTAAATTGAGCGCAACACACACCACGCTGTTGTCGCCGTTTGATCCGCTGGTTTGGGACCGCGAGCGTGCATCGAGTCTGTTTGGTTTTGACTACCGCATTGAATGCTACACGCCCGAGGAAAAGCGCATTTATGGGTACTTTGTGTTGCCCATTCTGCACCGGGGCCGGCTCATTGGGCGGCTCGATGCCAAGGCGCACCGCAGCCAGGGCGTGTTTGAGGTGAAGGCCTTGTACCTGGAGGCGGGAATCAAGCTCGATGACGAAGCAGTGCAGGACGTAGCCGCCGCAATTGCCCGCTGCGCCACATGGCATGCAACGCCGCGTGTTGACATTGCCCGCACGGCCCCCGTGGCACTCAGGGCGCGACTGCGCAGGGCGTGGGCCATGGGCGCAAAGAAGGAACCAACGTGACGCGGTGCACGGCTCATTCGGCAGGTTCTGTAGGATCGGCGCTTTACCGGCTGCGCCCAGCCTTGTAAGCCGCCTTCTGCGTCTGGTTGCCCACGCCGCCCAATCCTTTGGCCTGTGCCAGCCTTGCCATGGCTTTGCCGGCATGCGCGTGGGTGATGGCCAGGCCCAGGGCATCGGCCGCGTCTGGCCCTGGCAAGGCGGGCAGGTTGAGCAGGCGTTTGACCATTTCCTGCACCTGGGTTTTGTCGGCGCGGCCATAACCCACTACAGCCTGCTTCATTTGCAGCGCGGTGTATTCAGCCACTGGCAAATCAGCCGAGACCAGCGCCGTCACGCAAGCGCCCCGTGCCTGGCCCAGCAGCAGCGTGGACTGCGGGTTGACGTTGACGAACACGATCTCCACCGAGGCGCTGTCGGGCTCATAGCGTGCCATCACCTCCCTGACGCCCTCGAACAGCACTTTGAGGCGCGCTGGCAACTGGCCCTTTTCAATGTGGGTGGTGCTGATGGTGCCGCTGGCGACGTAGCTCAAGTTGGAGCCGTCCATGTCGATCAGGCCAAAACCGGTGGTGCGCAGGCCAGGGTCGATGCCGAGGATTCTCATGGCAAAAAATTACTATGCATTTAATAGCAAACTATCTATATAATACGAGGGCTAGAGGCATATTTTATTGGCTTTTCTCAAAAAAATGGCCGATTTTCAATAAAAAATTAACTCCCAGGTTAATTTTTTTGTGTTTCACGGCTATAAACCGAAATACCACCTGACCGAATGAAAGAACACCGGGGCCGCAAAACACAGGGCATCAACCCGGTCCAGCAGGCCTCCGGCCCCGGTGACAGACGCCATCTGCCCGCCCCAACTGGGGATGCCGCGGTCACGCTTGAGCGCTTTCATGACCAGGTGTCCGAGCGTGCCGGCCGCGCAGGCAATGATCGCCATCACAAAACCCTGCGGCGGCCAAAACGGCGTGATGCCCGACAACGCAGCGCCCACTAAGCCGGCCACCAGCAGCGCAATCAGCCAGCTGCGCCAGTTGAAGCTCTGGCTGATATTGGGCGCGGTTGGCGGGCGCTTGAGCTTGCGCGATGCAAAGTGCTGCACCACCACACAGGTCTGCACGACGATGACCAGAAAGAACACGAGAAACGCATTCTTCTTGTCGTAATTCGGAAAATCCAGCAGCAGCAGCGCCGGCACATGGCTCATGCCGTAAATGCACACCATGATGCCCCATTGCAGCTTGGCGTTGCGCTCCAGAAAGCGCTGCGGGTCGTTGGCCAGGGCGCTCACCACGGGGATCGCCAAAAACACATAGACCGGAATGAACACCGTGAACAAATCAAAATGCTCGGTGCCAACCAGCCAGTATTGCACCGGCAAGACGACAAAGAAGGCGAGCACCAGGCTGCGGTGGTCGCCCCGGCGGGTCGGTGACAAGGTCAGGAATTCCCGCAATGCAAAGAACGACACCAGGCCAAACAGCCAGATCGCCACCCATTCACCGGCCATCCAGCCGACCCAGAACACCAGCATCATGATCCAGCTGGTGCGCAGCACGCCCTCCAGGTTGTGCAGCTCGTAGCGTTTGGCATCGGCGGCGGCATCGTCACCATAGTCACGCAACGACAGCGCAAAGTTGACGAAACTGGCCAGCAGCAGCAAGCCAAACAGAATCACAAACATGGCGCCAACCTGCTGGGTTCCGGTCAGGCTTCGGAGGTAAAGATACATGGGCTTGACGGGTTGGGCTTAAACGTCGCGCAATGCAACAACCGCAGCGCGCGCCCGGTCCAGAAAAACGCGCCGGTCTTCAGCGGGTTCCAGCTGCAGCGGCGCGCCAAAGGTAACCGAACACAGCACCGGCACCGGCACGACTTCACCCTTGGGCATCACCCGCTGCACATTGTTGATCCAGGCTGGCACCAGCACCACGTCAGGGAAACGCAGCGCCAGGTTGTACAGCCCGGACTTGAAGCTCGCCGGTTCCTCGGCATGGCCGCGGGTGCCTTCAGGGAACAGGATGATGCTGTCGCCCCGCTCCAGCGCTTCGAACAAAGGCGCCAGCGGGTCCTGGTCATCGGTTCGCTCCCGCGCCACGTAAATGGCGTTGAACACGGCTGTGGTGATCCATTGCTTGAAGGGGGTTTTGGTCCAGTAATCCCGCGCCGCAATCGGGCGCGTGATGGAGCGCAGTTCGCGCGGCAACGCGGCCCATATCAAAAGCAGGTCGGCGTGGCTTTGGTGGTTGGCGAAATAGATGCGCTGCTCGGCTTTGGGCGGGCAGCCATACCAGCGCGCCTGCGAGCCTGTCAAAACCCGGATCAACCCCAACAAAAACCAGCTGAAAAGCTTTACGCGCATAAGTCATGATAGCCCCCACGACTTGCTACGATCGCCTCAATAGTCAGTGAGCCACTGCACACCCCAACCCAAACCAAAAGCACATCTGGCAACTACTTTGACAAAAGCTTTACCTGATTAGTGTGGCTTGCCGCACAGAAGGGATCAAGATCGGGGTCTAATCCGCTGATGGGGCCTTCGCTGCGCCCATCGGGCATCGAGACCTCACTTCTCCAATCCCGTCAGCTCATTTCCCCGCCCTAACATTTTGGAGTCAAGAGAGTCTATGGATATGCACGTCGTTTCCTCCCGGAGGGTGGCCAAGGCCTTTGTCGCGCTGGGTTTCTTTTTATTCAGTCTTTCCGCACCTGCTGCCATCGCCATGTATGGCGCAAGTGGCAGCATCGCAGAGGAGGACGAAGCCACAGACCAATTCATCGTCAAACTGCGAGACCCGTCGCCGGGTCAAATTGTGCGCAGTATTCAGGAAGTGTCTGCCTCGTCTGCAGTCAATCTGACTTACTCGCGCCAGATGTCAGGCAGTTCCCACGTCGTGAAAATTCCCAAAAAACTGAAGAAACTTGACGCAGACGCACTGGCCCGTCTGATTGCGCTTCATCCCAACGTCGCCAGCGTGGAGCCTGACCGGCGCATGCATCCCCAGCTTTTACCCAACGACCCCATGTATGCGCAGCAATGGCATTACCACGAGCCGGCGGGCGGCATCAATCTGCCGCCTGCCTGGGACCTCACCACCGGCTCAAGCAGCATCGTGGTTGCTGTAATCGACACCGGCATCCGACCCCACCTGGACCTGGCCGGCCGGGTGCTGCCTGGCTATGACTTCATCGCCGATCTCACAACGGCCAACGATGGCAACGGACGGGATGCCGACCCCAGCGACCCAGGCGACTTTGGCTGCGGCAGAAGCAGCAGTTCCTGGCATGGGACGCACGTCGCTGGCACCATTGGTGCGGCCAGCAACAACAGCAGCGGCTTGTCAGGGATCAATTGGGGCTCCAAAATACTGCCGCTTCGCGTACTCGGAGTCTGTGGCGGCTACACATCAGACATCGTTGATGCGCTT
>JANMCB010000049.1:0-6611 GCA_031360805.1 Rhodoferax sp. | reverse complement strand
GGACGAACTGATGACGTGATCAACGTGGCCGGGCACCGCCTCGGAACGCGTGAGATTGAAGAAAGCATCGCCGCACATCCCAACGTGGCCGAAGTTGCCGTCGTGGGCGTGGCAGACAATTTGAAAGGCCAGGTGGCGATGGCCTTCGCCGTGGTCAAAGACACCAGCCTCATACCGGATGAAAAGTCGCGGTTGAAGCTGGAAGGCGAAATCATGAAACTGGTCGATGGTGACCTTGGTGCGGTGGCACGGCCGGCCCGCGTCAGGTTTGTCACGCTGTTGCCTAAAACCCGCAGCGGCAAGCTGTTGCGCCGTGCTATTCAGGCAGTTTGCGAAGGCCGCGACCCGGGTGATTTGACCACGATGGACGATCCGGCAGCGCTGGCGCAGATCAAGGATTTACAAGGATCCTGATTTTCAAAAAATATAGCAAACTATATATGTGGTACGAGGGCTAATGTCGAAAATTGTCAACATTCTGCTTTGCGAAGCAAAAAGCCGTCAAATTCTACCACAATTGTAGTGAAATTTGAAGCTTGCTTGAACGCGGCAAGCGCACAGTGATTGACCAATTGGTGGCACAATCCAGCCCGCAAGCATTGAGACTTTCAAGCCCTTCCTAGGCAGCAGTCGCATCCGCCAATCGGTCAAGCCGTGTCGCGGAAGGTTTATCAACCACTAAAGCTTCCCCAAGGGAAGCAGAGGTCAGCGTAATATGAGTCAAGTTCCTCCGGCAGCCCCATCGGGCGCCATCTACGGTGCTTATCAAGCCACCACCTACCTCTTCGGCGGCAACGCGCCCTATGTTGAGGAGATGTACGAAAACTACCTGGCCAACCCCGGCAGTGTGCCCGACTCCTGGCGCGACTATTTCGACGCGTTGCAGTACGTTCCCGCCGTAGACGGCAGCAACACCAAGGACGTGCCCCATTTGCCGGTTGTCAATGCCTTTGCAGAGCGCGCCAAGCAGGGCGGCACGACGGTCGTTTTGGCGACCGGTGCAGACTCGGAAATGGGCCGCAAGCGCACATCAGTGCAGCAGCTCATTGCTGCCTATCGCAATGTGGGCGCACGCTGGGCCGACCTGGACCCGCTGAAGCGCGCCGAGCGCGACAAAATCCCTGAGCTCGAACCGTCGTTTTACGGGTTCAACGACGCTGACCAGGAGACTGTGTTCAACACCAGCAACACATTTTTCGGCAAGGAAACCATGCCCTTGCGTGAGCTGCTGAACGCACTTCACGAGACCTATTGCGGTTCGATTGGCGCCGAATACATGTACATGACCGACCAGGGCCAAAAGCGCTGGTGGCAGCAAAAGCTCGAAGGCATTCGCTCCAAGCCGCAATTCACGGCTGAAAAGAAGCTGCACATTCTGGATCGCCTGACCGCCGCAGAGGGGCTGGAGCGCTTTCTGCACACCAAGTATGTGGGCCAAAAGCGCTTCTCGCTTGAGGGTGGCGAGAGCTTTATCGCGTCGATGGACGAACTCATTCAACGCGGCGGTGCCGTAGGCGTGCAGGAAATCGTCATCGGCATGGCACACCGTGGCCGCCTCAATGTGCTGGTCAATTCATTGGGCAAAGTGCCGTCCGACCTGTTTGCCGAGTTTGACCACACGGCGCCGGAGGACTTGCCCAGCGGGGACGTCAAGTACCACCAGGGTTTCAGCTCGGACGTGTCAACACCTGGCGGACCAGTGCACTTGACGCTGGCGTTCAACCCGTCGCACCTGGAAATCGTGAACCCGGTCGTTGAAGGTTCGGTACGGGCCCGAATGGACCGCCGCGGTGACCCGAAAGGACTGCAGGTGTTGCCTGTGCTGGTCCACGGTGACGCTGCGTTTGCGGGGCAGGGCGTGGTCATGGAGACCCTGGCGCTGGCGGAAACCCGAGGGTATTTCACCGGTGGCACGGTGCACATTGTGATCAACAACCAGATTGGCTTCACCACCAGCGACCCGCGTGACAGCCGCTCTACGCTGTATTGCACAGACGTGGTCAAAATGATCGAAGCCCCGGTATTGCACGTCAATGGTGACGACCCCGAGGCCGTGGTGTTGGCGACCCAACTCGCACTGGAGTACCGCATGGCATTCCAGAAAGACGTTGTGGTTGACATCATCTGCTTCCGCAAATTGGGGCACAACGAGCAGGACACGCCGGCGCTGACCCAGCCGCTGATGTACAAGAAAATCGCCACGCACCCGGGCACCCGCCGTCTTTACGCTGACAAGCTGTCGGCCCAAGGCATGGGCGCAACTTTGGGTGACGATATGGTCAAGGCCACACGTGCTGCGCTGGATGCAGGAAAGAACACGTTCGATCCGGTTATCACCAATTTCAAGAACAAATATGCAGTGGACTGGTCGCCATTCCTGAACAAAAAATGGACCGACGCTGGTGAAACCGCGATTCCCCTGGCTGAATGGAAGCGATTGGCCGAGAAAATCTCCACAATTCCCGACACGGTAGCACCGCACCAGCTGGTTAAAAAAGTCTATGCAGACCGCGCAGCCATGGGCCGAGGCGATATACCGGTCGACTGGGGCATGGGGGAACACATGGCATTCGCGTCCCTGGTTGCCAGCGGCTATCCGGTGCGTCTTTCTGGCGAAGACTGCGGACGCGGTACCTTCACGCACCGCCACTCAGTGATCCACGACCAGAACCGCGAAAAGTTCGACGAAGGGACCTACACCCCGTTGCAAAACGTCGCGCCGAATCAGGCACCGTTTGTGGTAATTGACTCCATCCTGTCCGAAGAGGCCGTGCTGGCGTTCGAATACGGCTATGCGTCAAACGACCCCAACACGTTTGTGATTTGGGAAGCCCAGTTCGGCGACTTTGCCAATGGTGCGCAGGTGGTGATTGACCAGTTCATTGCCAGCGGAGAGGTAAAATGGGGCCGCGTCAACGGCATCACGCTGATGCTGCCGCACGGGTACGAAGGCCAGGGCCCAGAGCACAGTTCGGCGCGGCTGGAGCGTTTCATGCAGTTGGCAGCGGACACCAACATGCAGATCGTACAACCCACCACGGCGAGCCAGATTTTCCACGTTTTGCGACGCCAGATGGTTCGCAACTTGCGCAAGCCACTGATCATCTTGACGCCCAAGTCGCTGCTTCGCGCCAAGGATGCTGCTGCACCGCTGACTGAATTCACCAAGGGCAGCTTTCAAACGGTGATTCCCGAGAACAAGGAATTGGTCAACAAGCGGGCGGACAAAGTCAAACGATTGGTGGCCTGCTCGGGCAAGGTGTACTACGACCTGGCGAAGCGTCGCGAAGAAAAGGGCGACGATGATGTTGCACTGATCCGGGTTGAGCAGCTTTATCCATTCCCCCACAAGGCGTTTGCGGCGGAACTGAAGAAGTACCCGAACGTGACCGACGTCGTTTGGTGCCAGGATGAACCGCAAAACCAGGGTGCCTGGTTCTTTGTGCAGCACTACATCCACGAAAACATGACCGAGGGCCAACGCCTGGGTTACTCAGGGCGGGCTGCCTCGGCGTCGCCGGCAGTGGGCTATTCGCATCTGCATCAGGAGCAGCAAAAGGCGCTGGTAGACGGCGCTTTTGGCAAGCTCAAGGGCTTTGTGCTCACCAAATAAGAAATCTGGAGTGAATTTATGGCTATCGTAGAAGTAAAAGTACCGCAACTGTCCGAGTCCGTGGCTGAGGCAACACTGTTGCAGTGGAAGAAAAAAGTCGGCGACGCTGTCGCCATCGATGAGATTTTGATCGAGGTCGAAACTGACAAAGTTGTGCTGGAGGTGCCTGCGCCGTCAGCGGGTGTGTTGACTGAGATCCTTATGGGTGATGGTTCCACCGTGCTGGCGGAACAGTTGATTGCCCGTATCGATACCGAAGGCAAGGCGGGCGCTGCGGCACCTGCCCCAGCCGAGGCTGTGGTCGCCAGCGCTCCAGTGGCAGTGGCTGCCAAGTCGCCCGGCGCCGGCATGGCTGGCGTTGCCATGCCAGCCGCCGCCAAGTTGATGGCTGACAACCAGCTCGCTTCAGGTTCTGTTCCGGGCACGGGCAAAGACGGTCGTGTCACCAAAGGAGATGTTCTGGCTGCCGTTGCTGTGCCCGCGCCTGCACCTAAATCGGTCGCGCCGACGCCAGTTTCATCAGCGCCTTATGCTGCATTGCCCCAAGTCGCCGCTAAAGCCCCGTCCCTGGGCCAGCGCCCCGAGCAGCGCGTGCCCATGAGCCGCCTGCGCGCTCGTGTGGCCGAGCGCCTGCTGCAATCGCAATCGACCAATGCCATCTTGACGACATTCAACGAAGTCAACATGGCTCCGGTGATCGAGATGCGAAAGCGTTTTCAAGAGAAGTTCGAAAAAGAGCATGGCGTCAAAATCGGCTTCATGAGCTTCTTCGTCAAGGCTGCGGTTCATGCCCTGAAGAAGTACCCGGTGATCAACGCCTCGGTTGACGGCACTGATATCGTCTACCACGGCTATTTCGACATCGGTATCGCCGTCGGGTCGCCGCGCGGCCTGGTGGTTCCGATTTTGCGCAACGCCGATCAAATGAGCTTTGCGGATATCGAAAAGAAGATCGCTGAATACGGCACCAAAGCGCGAGACGGCAAGCTCGGCATTGAAGAGATGACCGGCGGCACCTTCTCCATCTCAAACGGTGGCGTGTTCGGCTCCATGCTTTCCACCCCCATCATCAACCCCCCGCAGTCCGCCATCCTGGGCGTGCATGCCACCAAAGACCGGGCAGTCGTTGAAAACGGCCTGGTCGTCGTGCGCCCCATGAACTATTTGGCCATGAGCTACGACCACCGTATCATCGATGGCCGCGAAGCCGTGCTGGGCCTGGTGGCCATGAAGGAAGCGCTGGAAGATCCGGCTCGGTTGTTGTTTGATATTTGAGGAATTGACAATGGCACAACAATTTGACGTCATCGTCATCGGTGCAGGCCCAGGTGGCTACATCGCTGCCATCCGCGCTGCCCAACTGGGATTCAAGGTCGCATGTGTTGACGAATGGAAAAATGCCAAGGGCGGGCCGGCGCTGGGTGGTACCTGCACCAATGTGGGCTGCATTCCGTCAAAGGCACTGCTTCAAAGTTCAGAGCACTTTGAGCATGCGGGACATCATTTCGCAGATCACGGCATTGGCCTTAGCAACTTGACAATGGATCTTGGCAAGATGCTGGGCCGCAAAGACACCGTAGTCAGGCAAAACAACGATGGCATTTTGTATTTGTTCAAAAAGAACAAGATCACGTTCTTTCACGGGCATGGTTCTTTTGCGGCGGCTAAAGATGGGCTCTACGACATCAAGGTATCCGGTGCGGCCGAAGAGGTGATCTCTGGCAAACACATCATCGTGGCAACGGGATCGAGCGCGCGGGCCTTGCCGGGTGCACCGTTTGATGAAGTCAATATCCTTTCAAATGATGGCGCATTGACCATCGGTGCGGTGCCGAAGAAGCTGGGGCTGATCGGTGCGGGCGTGATCGGTCTGGAGATGGGTTCGGTATGGCGGCGTCTCGGCGCTGAAGTGACTGTGCTCGAGGGCCTGCCGACGTTTCTGGGCGCGGTAGACGAACAGATCGCCAAAGAGGCCAAGAAGGCGTTTGACAAACAGGGCCTGAAAATTGAGCTGGGAGTGAAAGTCGGCGATATAAAAACGGACAAAAAGGGCGTGTCCATTGCCTATACCAACGCCAAGGGCGAACCGCAAACGCTTGCGGTTGACAAGCTGATCATTTCTATTGGCCGCGTTGCAAACACCATTGGATTGAATGGTGAAGCCTTGGGATTGAAGGTCGATGAACGCGGCATGATTTTGGTCGACGATGATTGCAAAACCAATCTCCCAAACGTGTGGGCCGTTGGCGACGTGGTGCGTGGCCCAATGCTGGCACACAAGGCCGAGGAGGAGGGCGTTGCCGTGGCGGAGCGCATCGCAGGTCAGCATCCTCACGTCAACTTCAACACTGTGCCGTGGGTGATTTACACAAACCCCGAAATTGCCTGGGTGGGTCAAACCGAGCAGCAGCTCAAAGCGGCAGGTCGCGCCTACAGGGCGGGCACGTTCCCGTTCCTGGCCAATGGTCGAGCACGGGCTTTGGGTGACACTACCGGCATGGTCAAGATGCTGGCAGATGCCGCAACGGATGAAATTTTGGGCGTTCACATCGTCGGCCCTCAAGCCAGCGAGCTGATTGCCGAATGCGTGATGGCAATGGAGTTCCGCGCCAGCAGTGAAGACGTTGCCCGCATTTGTCATGCACATCCGTCCTTGAGTGAATCGACCAAGGAAGCGGCATTGGCCGTGGACAAACGGACCCTTAATTTTTGACAATGGACTTGATTTGGCTGGTTTTCGGGGCTTCCAAACCGCCGGCGACGGAACTCACCGCATGCTAATTGAAAGGGTTAGGCCATGAGCGTCAAGGCCGCCTACCAAGCCGAACTCACCTCGCGCGGCTACACAGCGGATCCTGCGCAGTTGCGTGCAGTAGATGCTCTGGAGCGCTGTGCAAACGACTGGAGTACCTTCAAAGCCGCGCGATCCAATACGCTAAAAAAGCTGATCAACCGGCCGGAGATTCCTCGTGGGGTCTATCTCTATGGGGGTGTGGGA
>JANMCB010000027.1:0-3199 GCA_031360805.1 Rhodoferax sp. | reverse complement strand
CCTGAGAAGGGGCAAAAGGCCCTTAAAGGCGGGAAAACCCGCCAAAAAGACTTCAGAAATGACTGAAATAGGGACTTCAGACGACCAAAATCCGAAATCTGAACCTTTGGGCTCTTTAGCTCATCTGGCGACGAGTTATTCAGACCATCCCTAGAGCATCAAAAGGCTTGCAATTTAGCCAGAATCCGAAAAATTCACCTTAAATTAACTCACAGGTTAATTTATGGCGTATTTCACCCCTGCCGCCAGGGCAAACCGTGAAAGCGCCAGCCACCCCTGAAGCCGCGATGGGCGTTTGCATCGGGGTCGCCCTCAAAGCCTTCCAGAATGTTGTAAGCCTCAAACCCAAGCTCGGTTGCGCGCTTGGCCGCAGCAATGCTTCGAATGCCGCTGCGACACAGCAGCAGCACGTGGGTGCCGGGTGGCGCGGCGGCTTTGAGCTGATCATCAAACGTAGGGCTGACGGCCATGCCCGGCCAGTTTTTCCACGGCACGAAGGGCGCACCCGGCACAAAGCCTACCCAGTCACGCTCGGCCTCGGTGCGGATGTCGATCAGCAGGGCTTTGCCGCTGTGCGCCCACGCCCACGCAAGCACGGGTGAGATGTCGCCGGCGTAGCCTTGCGCGGTGCGGGGTTGCGGGTCTGGCGCGGCTGCACCACCTTCATGCGGGATGGCATCATGGCGAATGCCTGAGGTCTGGTTGGCTGGCACGGCTTCGTCCAGCCGCTTCGGCTTGGGCAGGTTGAGCGAGTCCATGACGAGCACAAACTGTTGCAGCGACTTGCCCGCTATGCGCGCGTTGGAGGTCTTCTCGATCTCGATGGTTGAACTTGTCTTGCCGTTGTAGTCATGCCCCGGCCACACCTGCGTTTGCCCCGGCAACGCGAACAAGAGGTTGGTGATGCTGCGGTACAAGTCTGCGCTGCTGCCCGACTGAAAATCGGTTCTGCCGCAGCCGTTGATGAGCAGCGTATCACCCGTGAAGATGTGCCCCACGTACCCAGTATCCGTAGCGCGACGCTGGCCCTGCACACTCTGCCAAATGTAGCTCATGCTGCCAGCGGTGTGGCCAGGCGTATGCAGGGCGCGAATCTGCTCGGCACCAAAGCGCAGCGTGTCACCGTCTTTGAGCTGAATGGCCGCAGTGGTGATGCCGCAACCCTCGGGGGCGGCGGTTTTCGCGCCTGCGTGCTCGGCCAGCGAACCGGCGCTGGTGATGTGGTCGGCATGGGCGTGGGTTTCAACCGTCCAGACGAGCTTCAGGCGGTGCTGCCGCAGCACGCCCAGGTCGCGCTCCAACTGGCTGTCCACCGGGTCGATGATCAGAGCGTCACGCGAGTTCTCGTCAAACAGCAGGTAGGTGTAGGTGGATGACGCAGGGTCAAAAAGTTGGATCGGCTTCATGGCTTCCTCGTGTGAAGAGTGGATCAGGCAAATTTGGACAACAGCGCGGCCACCCGGCTTGCCGGGAAGCCTCCTTGTTCTATTACGCAGCCGACCATGTTAAAAAACGCTTTGTCCAGAGCCTTGCGCGCAGCCGAGAGCTGCTGCGCAATTTCTTCGCAATCCGCATCCAGTTCAATCAGCCGCTGCACGCCGCGCAGTTGCCCTTCGACACGGGCCAAACGCGCCCGCAGCGCTTTTTTTTTGATGCCGTCATTCAGTTTTGACATGGTGCGAGTCTCATCGATATATACTGGGTAGAGTATACTCGGGTTCGTCAGAACGGTTTCGAACCCATTAAGGAAAAAGCTTATGCATCCATTTTTGCAATCCCTCGTGGGTGGTGTCCTGATTGGCCTGGCGGCCTGGCTGCTGCTTTTTACGCTGGGCCGCGTGGCCGGCATCAGCGGCATTGCGGGCGGGTTGATCGTGCCGTATCTTGCGCCGCCGGGTGACCGCGGCTGGCGCGTCGCTTTTGTGCTGGGCCTCGTCAGCACCGGCCTGCTGATGGCGATGCTGACAGCGCAACCTCAAATCGCACAGCGCCCCGTTGGGTTGCTGGTTGCGGCTGGTTTGCTGGTCGGCTATGGAACCATCACCGGCTCAGGGTGCACCAGCGGGCACGGCGTGTGCGGCCTGGGGCGCAGGTCGGGCCGCTCCCTGGCAGCGACATTGGTTTTCATGGGCTTGGGCATGGCGACCGTGGCCGTGGCCAAGGCTCTGATCGGCTAAAAGATCCACAGTTAAATTCAGGATAAATGACATGATTCAACGACTCTTCTGGGCGCTGCTGTCGGGCTCCCTTTTTGCGGTGGGGCTGGTGCTAGGCGGGATGACGCAACCTGCCAAGGTACTGGGCTTTTTGGACATTGGAGGCCTCACGCGCGGCATCTCCAGCAGCGCCCAGGTGGGCTATTGGGACCCCAGCCTGGCGTTCGTCATGGGTGGCGCACTCATCGTCTCGCTGGTGGCGTTCTGGCTGACACCCAAACGCGCCAAACCTCTGGCAGACGAAAAGTTTCACCTGCCCCAACGCAATGATATTGACCGCAGACTGGTGATTGGCGCGGCGCTGTTCGGCATTGGTTGGGGCCTGGCGGGCTATTGCCCCGGCCCGGCACTGGCTTCCCTGCTGTCGGGTGGCACTGATGCCTTGTTTTTTGTCGTCGCCATGGTAATCGGCATGTGGGCGGCCAAGCGGTTTGCGCTTCCCAGTGCCAACACCGCGCCATGAAGGACAGCCTCAACGACTGGCTGGCGTCGGTGATCCAGCGCCCTGGTGGCGATATTCTCGCGGTGCAGACGCTACGCAACGCGTTGATGGCCGCCAGCGTGCTTGCCTCAGCCGCCTTGGTAGCGTTGATGGGGGTCGTGGCCACAGCCCATTTGCATTCAGTTCGGTGGCCCTCAATCGTGTCGGCCGCCCTGCTAGTGGCCAGTGCCATGGGTGCGCTCAAATCCGTATGGGAAATGTCACTGATTGGCTTTCAATTGCAGTTTCAGGCGACTCAGTCCGCGGGCGTGGCAAGGCGTCTGGGCTTGGCGTTGAGGCAGATCCAGGGCGCGGGCATGGTGCTGGTATTGGCACTGGCATGCGCTGCCGGCAGTATCTGGTTTGGCTGACAGGACCCATTGGGTACGGCTTGGCCTGCTAGACGATCTTCACGCTCAGGTTGGGCAGGCCGTCAATGTGCATCTCGATCACGTCGCCGCGCACCACCGGCCCGACATTTTCGGGTGTGCCCGAATAGATG
>JANMCB010000367.1:0-7465 GCA_031360805.1 Rhodoferax sp. | reverse complement strand
TGCTTGATTCAAACAACGCGGTTTTGCGCCCCGCCATGTTGTGGAACGACACACGCGCCAGCCGCGAGTGCGAAGAAATGATGGCTGAGTTACCCACACTGGCGCAGTGGGCCGGCAGCCTGGCGATGCCTGGCTTCACCGCGCCCAAACTGCGCTGGCTGGCCAGGCATGAACCCGCCCTGTTTGCCCGCGTCGCCAAAGTCCTGCTGCCTAAAGACTACGTGCGCCTGCAACTCACTGGCGAGCATGTGACTGACATGTCAGACGCCAGCGGCACCCTTTGGCTGGACGTTGAAAACCGCACCTGGTCAGAACCGCTTTTGAAGCTGACCGGCCTGTCACAGCAGCACATGCCGCGTCTGGTCGAAGGCAGCGAAGCGGGCGGCCGTTTGAGCATCGCTGCGGCCCGGTTGCTGGGCTTGAAACCGGGCATCGTGGTGGCCGGCGGCGGCGGCGACAACGCGGCCAGCGCAGTCGGCATGGGCGCGGTCGAAGCGGGCCAGGGCTTCCTGTCGCTTGGCACCAGTGGTGTGCTGTTTGTGGTGACACCGCGCTTTCAGCCCAACGCCGCCAGCGCCACGCACGCGTTCTGCCACGCGCTGCCCGGGCGCTGGCACCAGATGAGCGTGATGCTGTCCGCCGCCAGCTGCCTGGCCTGGGCCACCCATTTGCTGGGCGCCAGTTCAGAGGCCGAACTGGAGGCCAAGGCCGGCACGTTGTCGCTGACAGCTCGAGCGAATGCTCCGATTTTTCTGCCTTATTTGAGTGGCGAACGAACACCCCACAACAGCGCCACGGTTCGGGGCAGTTTCCATGGCTTGAGCCATGACAGCAACGCCGCCTCCCTGGCTTATGCCGTGATGGAAGGCGTTACGTTTGGACTGCATGACGGCCTGCGCGCCTTGCAGGCTGCGGGCAGCCGCGTCGGGCGCCTGTCATTGGTGGGTGGGGGTGCGCGCAGTGCCCTGTGGGCGCAGCAGTTGGCGTCCAGCCTGAACCTTGAAATCGTCACGCATGGTGCGTCGGCGGCGGGTGGCGCGTTGGGCGCGGCGCGCCTCGCCTGGATGGCCGCTGGTGGTGATCTGAAACTGGTCTGCGTTTCGCCTGCCATTGACCGGGTTTTCACGCCGGATGCTTCTGAGCAGGCCTTGCTGGCAGCGCGCTATGAGCGGTTTCGGGCCCATTTTGTGATGTGACTTTCAGTTTGGGTGGCTTCCTGACGCAAAAATCAACCGCTTCAGCGGGCGTGCTACCTGATTTCATGTGCTTGTGGGCAAACCCGTAAAATAGGCGTGTTCAAGGAGCGTTGCAGCAGGTAGTGGCCCTTCCTGTCAGGCTTGAACCGCGTTTTAACCGACCGCAACGACGCTCACCTGAGTCAGATTTACAGGTGAGACCCATGTCCGCAGCTCTTGTGCCCCCCATGTTGTTGTCCGGCCTGGAGCCGGTGCAAATCGACGCCAGCAGCCTGTTCGTCAACATTGGCGAACGCACCAACGTCACCGGCTCCAAAGCTTTCGCCCGCATGATCATGAATGGCGAGTTCGATCAGGCCTTGTCGGTCGCCCGCCAGCAGGTGGAAAACGGCGCGCAAGTCATCGACATCAACATGGACGAAGCCATGCTGGACAGCAAGGCGGCGATGGTGCGCTTTTTGAACCTGATCGCCTCCGAGCCCGATATCTCCCGTGTGCCCATCATGGTGGACAGCTCCAAGTGGGAGGTGATTGAAGCGGGCCTGCGCTGCATCCAGGGCAAGGGCATCGTCAATTCGATCAGCATGAAGGAAGGCGTGGAGCAGTTCAAACACCAGGCGCGGCTGGTGCGGCGTTATGGCGCGGCGGCGGTGGTGATGGCCTTTGATGAAAAAGGCCAGGCCGACACGTTTCAGCGCAAGACCGAAATTTGCGCGCGGGCGTATCGAGTCCTGGTGGATGAAGTCGGCTTCCCGCCAGAGGACATCATCTTCGACCCGAACATCTTTGCCGTGGCGACCGGCATTGAGGAGCACAACAACTACGCGGTCGATTTCATCGAAGCCACACGCTGGATCAAGGCCAACCTGCCGGGTGCCAAAGTGTCGGGCGGGGTCAGCAACGTGAGCTTTTCGTTCCGGGGCAACGACCCGGTGCGCGAGGCGATTCACACGGTTTTCCTCTACCACGCGATTCAGGCCGGGATGGACATGGGCATCGTCAACGCCGGCATGGTTGGCGTCTATGACGACCTGGAACCCACTTTGCGGGAGCGTGTGGAAGACGTCATATTGAACCGCCGCCCTGACGCGGGCGAACGCCTGGTTGAAATCGCCGACAGCGCCAAAAGCGGCGCCAAGGACGAGAGCAAAAAACTCGATTGGCGCGGCACTGCAGAAAAACCGGTGGCGGTCGAGCAGCGCTTGAGCCACGCCATGGTGCACGGCATCACCGACTACATCGTGCCCGATACCGAAGAAGCCTACCAGGCGATCCTTAATCAGGGCGGGCGGCCGCTGCACGTGATTGAAGGCCCGCTGATGGCCGGCATGAGCATCGTCGGCGACCTGTTCGGCCAGGGCAAGATGTTTTTGCCGCAGGTGGTCAAGAGCGCGCGCGTGATGAAGTCTGCCGTGGCGCATCTCATTCCCTACATTGAAGAAGAAAAGCGCCAGGACGAAGCCGCAGGGCGCGACGTGCGCACCAAAGGCAAGATCATCATCGCCACGGTGAAAGGCGATGTGCATGACATCGGCAAAAACATCGTCACCGTGGTCTTGCAATGCAACAACTTTGAAGTCATCAACATGGGCGTGATGGTGCCCTGCCACGAGATTCTGGCGCGTGCCAAGGTTGAAGGGGCGGACATCGTGGGCCTGTCTGGTCTGATCACGCCCAGCCTGGAAGAAATGCAGTATGTGGCCGGGGAAATGCAGAAGGACGAGCACTTCCGCATCCGCAAAATCCCGCTGATGATTGGCGGAGCCACCACCAGCCGCGTGCACACCGCCGTCAAAATTGCGCCGCATTATGAAGGCCCGGTGGTGTACGTGCCCGATGCCTCGCGCAGCGTGGGCGTGGCGCAATCGCTGCTGTCTGACCAGGCCAGCAAATACGTGGCCGAACTCAATGCCGATTACGACAAGGTACGCCTGCAACACGCCAATAAAAAGCAGACGCCGATGTGGCCGCTGGCCAAAGCGCGCGCCAACAAAACCGTGATCAACTGGGCAACCTACCAGCCGACCCAACCCAAATTCATCGGCCGGCGCGTCTTCAAAAACTTTGACCTTTCGGAGCTGGCCAAGTACATCGATTGGGGCCCGTTCTTCCAGACCTGGGATTTGGCCGGGCCCTTCCCTGCCATCCTGAAAGACGATATCGTCGGCACCGAAGCGGTACGCGTCTACGCCGACGGCCAGCGCATGCTCAAACGCCTGATCGAAGGCCGCTGGCTCACAGCCAACGGCGTCATCGGCCTGTACCCGGCCAATTGCGTCAACGACGACGACATTGCGCTCTACACCGACGAATCGCGCTCGGAAGTTGCCATGACCTGGCATGGCCTGCGTCAACAGGCGGAAAAGCAGGTTATCGATGGCGTGATGCGACCCAGTCGCTGCCTGGCCGATTTTGTTGCCCCCAAATGCGCCAACCCGATTTCAGATTACGTCGGCGTCTTCGCCGTGACGGCAGGCATTGGCGCAGAGAAAAAGGAAAAATACTTTCAGGACGACCTGGACGACTACTCCTCCATCATGCTCAAGGCCCTGGCCGACCGCCTGGCCGAGGCCTTTGCCGAATGCCTGCACCACCGTGTCCGCACGGACCTGTGGGGCTACGCCGCATCAGAATCGTTGAGCAACATGGACATGATTGCCGAAAAATACCAAGGCATCCGCCCCGCGCCCGGTTACCCGGCCTGCCCGGACCACAGTGTGAAGCAGGACATGTTTGCGCTCCTTCAATGCCAGGAAATCGGCATGGGCTTGACAGAAAGCCTGGCGATGACGCCTGCCGCCAGCGTCAGCGGTTTTTACCTCGGCCACCCGGACAGCGTGTACTTCAACGTCGGCAAGATTGGCGAGGATCAACTCAAGGACTTGGCGGCCCGGCGCGGCGTGGCGGAGCGGGACCTGCAGCGGCTGTTGGCGCCGAACTTGTAGCTCTGCGCAATCGCGGGCAACGAATCAAAGCCCTTTCGATTCCAGCGTTACAGCGCCATTTGGTGTGTTCAGCGTCACGGCCAGGCTCGCGGGCCCTGCCTGCACCGCCACACCCTGCAGCCCAATCGCAGAATAGGCGGCTTGCAGCGCAGCAGCCTCGGGGTGCGAGGCTGCGATGCTGCGCAACGTGACGCCTGAGCGCGGCAGGCTGTTTCGCGGGTGCAGGCGCAGGGGCTCGGCGTCATCGGGCTGGCCCCATTGAATCAGGGTCGGCAGCATGCCATTGAACAACCGTTGTCCGTCTTCGCGCACGGTGATTTGCCATTGCAACAAGCCTTTGTGGGTGGGCCGGTTGGCGGTTCTTGCGGGCCCACGGTCGATGCCGCAGGCCGCCAGTGCGGCGCAGGCAGCTTGAATGTCCGGGGTGTTGACGACAAAGTGCACCAGGCGCGGCTCGATGGCAACCGCTGCTTGCAAGGCGGGGTTGTCCATGTCAAACCACCGGTTTGACGACGACGCCATCTGCGCAGCTGCTTTCGGGTTGATGGCGACGATTTCGCAATAGGCCATCGGGTTGGCCGGTGTCGCGATCTTGAACAGGCGGTTGTGCGTGCCAAACAGCGCATGCTCGCCGCCGGGGCCAGGGGTGATGCCCAGGGTGGCTTCGCACCAGGCAACGCCTTGCGCGAGGTCGGCAGCGACGATGACCAGATGGTCGATTGCCGATGTCACAGGCTCACGGTGCCGTCAATGCACGTCACCGAAACGCCACCCACCCACACTTGGCCCGCCGCATCCTGCTCGATGAACACCCGCCCGGCACGGCCCATGCATGTGCCTTGTGCGGCCACATAGCGCGCCGGTGCGATACCGTCGGCAATCAGCCATTGCGCCAGACTCGCGTTCAAGCTGCCGGTGACGGGGTCTTCATTCACGCCAACCGAGGCGGCGAAGGCGCGCACTTCAAGCGTTGGTTCGTCAGCATCTGCCGCTTCATCTGCAGAAGCGCTGCTGCCGCTGGCGGTAAACGCGCGTGCCTCACGGTTCGATCTTGATATCAAGCCAGATGCAGGCCGCTGCGCTTCTAGACTGGTCACACCTATCTTCTGCCCCAGGCTCTTGATCTCAATGTGATTGGGCTGGATTTGCAGCACCGTGTTCCGGCTGTCCAGCAGAAGCCCCAGCCAGACCGGGCCGTTGTCAAGCAATTGGGCGGCCAGGATCTGTTGCGCCTTCAACCCAAGCGCCTGGGCCACCTGCGCCAACAGGACGGGGCCGGGGGCACTGCGCTTCAACGGCGGCGCGCCAAACGCCAAGCGCACGCCATCACGGCGGATTTTGACCAGGCCAAGCTGGCTCTCCTGAACCACGAATTCGCTGGCCTGTTCCTGCCCGCCCGCTTGCAACCAAGCGTGGCAGGTGCCCAGGGTCGGGTGCCCGGCAAACGGCAGTTCGCCACCGGGCGTGAAGATGCGCACGCGGTAGTCTGCCCCGGCGGCCTCGGCAGACGGCGTTGGCGGCAGCACAAAAGTGGTTTCGCTTAAGTTGGTCCATTGAGCGAAGCGCTGCATCTCATCGGTGGTCAGGTCACCTCCATCCAGCACCACGGCCAGCGGGTTGCCGAAGTAAGGCGTGGCGGTGAACACATCCACTTGTTTGAAGGGGCGGATTTTCATAGCGGTTGCAATCGGGTGGATTACGAGAGTGGCAAATCCAGGATGCCCAACGCCGCAGGTCGTGCCTGCATGGAGTCGTACCAGCGGTCGATGTGTGGCCGTGGCGGGCGGGCTTGTGGCAACCCCCACCAACGGTGGACTTCGCAGCCGATGGGGATGTCCGCCATGGTGAATTGGTCGCCCGCCATGAAGGCGTTTCGGCCAAGGTGGTGGTCCAGCATGGCCATGTAGGGCTCGGTGGCGCTGATCGACTGGGCAATCAGGTCTGGCCTGCGCGTTTCAACCGGCGTGCGAAACCACTGCACAAAAGCCTCCCGGCCGGCCGGGTTCAAGTGGGCTTGCTGCCAGTCCATCCAGCGTTCGGCGTTGAAGCGGGCGTGCAGTGCGTCCGGATAAAGCCTGTTGTGACTATGCTTGGCGCACAAGTAGCGGGTGATGACGTTGGACTCCCACAGCATGAACCCGTCGTCGTCGATCAGCGGGATCGCGCCATTCGGGTTGTGGCCCAAATACTCGGGCGTGCTGGTGTTGCCAAACGCACGGCCCGCGTCAATGCGCTCAAAGTCCAGCCCCAGCTCCTGCGCTGCCCACACCACTTTCTTGACATTGATGGAGCTGATGCGCCCCCAGATTTTTAACCTTGCCATATCAGGGCTCAGGGTTTGTATTCACGTATCGCAGCGGCCAGTGCCGCGATGCCCGTGTTGATCTGATCCACGCTGGCCGTCACAAACGACAGTCGCAGTGTGCGCGGGTCGGCGTGGTCGGCATAAAACGCCGCACCGGGGACGAACGCCACACCTTTGTCCACGGCCTTGGGCAAGAGTTCGACAGCACGCATTCCCTCCGGCAGGCGCGCCCACAGAAACATGCCACCGACCGGTTTGTTCCAGACGACGTCCAGGCCCGCCATCTCGCGGCTCAAGGCGGCCAGCATGGCATCACGCTGTGACTTGTACAGTGCGCGGATCGTGGGCACGTGGCGGTCCAGAAAGCCGCCTTGCATCACCTCGGCGATCATGCGCTGGTTGAAACCGGGGCTGTGCAGGTCGGCCGCCTGCTTGGCTTGCAGCAGTTTGGGCATCAAGTCAGCCGGTGCCACCATGAACCCGAGGCGCAATCCGGGGGCCAGAACCTTGGAGAAGGAACCCAGGTAAACGCAGCCTTCGGGGTTGCGCGCAGTCAGGGGCAGCGGCGGTGGCGCGTCGAACCACAGGTCGCCATAGGGGTTGTCTTCGACGATCGGCAGACCGATCTCGGCAGCGGCGGCCGAGAGTGCCGCGCGCCGCTCTTCGCTCATGGTGCGACCGGTCGGGTTCTGGTAGTTGGGCAGCAAGTAGAGGAATCGCGCCCCGGCGGACTTGGCCTTCAAATCGTCAATCAGCACACCCTCGTCGTCAGTGTCCACGCTGACCACCTCGGGCTCCATCGGCGTGAAGGCCTGCAACGCCCCCAGGTAAGTGGGCGTCTCCACCAGGATGCGGCTGTCGGCATCGATCAGCACCTTGGCGATCAGGTCCAGTCCCTGCTGTGAGCCGGTGGTGATCAATACCTGCGATGCATCGACCTTCCAAGGCAAAGCTTTGGCGACCATTTCGCGAAGCGGCGCGTAGCCTTCGCTGGCGGCGTACTGCAGCGCGGCCTGGCC
>JANMCB010000476.1:0-6096 GCA_031360805.1 Rhodoferax sp. | reverse complement strand
AGGCCGAAGTCCAGGCTGCCGTTGTAGCTTTGCACCGTCACGTTCAGGCCAAGGCTGTGCACGACGATGCTCACCGGGTAATAAGTCAGCATCTTGGCACCAGCCATGTACAGCGCCACTTTGGGACCCGGCACGTTGGAGATGGCCAGGTTGGCAATCGGTGGCATCGCGTTGGCAAGCCGTGAACGGCCGAATAGCGACGCCATGCCGCTCAGAAGCCACGGCGCGCCCAAGGAGGGAAAATCCATCGGCATGACCGACTTCATGCTGGCCGTCATGGCCTTGGCGGCACCACTGGCCTGGCGAATCGCCTTGAGGCGCTCCAGCGGGTCTTTGATGTGGCTGGCCAGGCTGATCCGCATCATCGACGCCTGGGTGTTCATGTCGGTGTTGCCCTCTTCGCGCAGGCTTACGGGCACGGCGGCCAGCAGCGGCTGAGTGGGCTTGCAGTTCAGGTCGGCCAGGTAGTGACGCAGCGCGCCGGAGCAGATCGCCATCACCACATCATTGAGCGTGACGCCATTCCCTTTGGCGATGTGCTTGAGCTCGGCCAGTGGCAGCGAAAAGCTGGAGAAAACGCGCTGGTTGGTGATGCTGACGTTGATCGGCGTTTTGGGCGCAAACCAGGTCGAGCTCTGCTTCTCGGGCAAGTCGATTACGTCACCGGAACTGGGCGCAGGGCGAAGCAGTTGCACCAGCGTGCGAGCAAGCGACGGCAACGTGCGCGCCAGCTTGACAACCTGCACGGCCGAATTCTTGATGCCGGCGGCGGCCAGTTCAGCAATGCCAAAGTTGTCGGTGCTTATGGCCGGGCGCCGTGGCGCTGGCCGCACGTGGCGCGGTGTGGCGCTGACATCCATGATGGCGGTGGCCAGCGCCACCCCGGCGGCACCATCCAGCGCGGCATGGTGCACCTTGGAGTAAAACGCCACGTGGCGGGTACCGGGTGGTGCATCGGCCGGGGACTCAACCCCTTCGATCACGTAGAACTCCCACAACGGGCGGCTTCGGTCCAGCAGGCTTGAATGCAGGCGGCCCACCAGTTTGTCCAACTGCGCGCGGGTGCCGGGCTTGGGCAGCACGGTGCTGCGGATGTGGTATTCCAGGTCCATGTCGTCATCCGCCACCCAGATCGGGTTGGCCAGTTCAAACGGCATGTTGACCAGCTTGCGCCTGAACACAGGTGCCAGATGCATCCGTTTGGCAATGTGGTCACGCAGGTTGTCCAGAAAACTGCCCTCGTAACCCGCAGGAAGCTCGTAAATGTTGAGCCCGCCCACATGCATCGGCGTCTCCGGGGTTTCCATGTACAGGAAAGTGGCGTCCAGCCCGCTTAAATGGTCCATTTGCGTCTCCACATTTTTCGTGATTGGGGAACTGAAGTCTATCGGGCGTGGGTGACGCCGCCGTCTACCGTCAGGGTAGAACCCACCACGTAGTCGCCGGCCCGGCTGGCCAGGTAAATGGCCGCGCCGGCCATGTCTTCGTCAGTACCGATGCGCCCTGCGGGAATGTGCGTCGACACCTCTTTGGCATGATCGCGGGCTTCGCGGTTCATGTCAGAAGCAAAGGCGCCAGGTGCAATCGCTGTGCACACAATGTTGTCCTTCACCAGACGCAGCGCCATGCGCCGTGTGAGCTGGATCAAACCGGCTTTGCTGGCTGCGTAGGAATAGGTTTCCATGGGGTTGACCGAGATGCCGTCAATCGATGCGATATTGATGACCTTGGCGCAGTGGGTCAGGCCGGCTTTGCGCAACTGCGGCATCAGTGCCTGGGTCAGGAAAAACGGCGCTTTGAGGTTGGTGTCAACCACCTTGTCCCAGCCGCTTTCGGGAAACAGATCGAACTCGGCACCCCAGGCAGCCCCGGCGTTGTTCACCAGGATGTCAAGCTTCTCTTCACGGGCGGCAAACTCGGCCGCCAATGCTTTGGCACCTTCCACGGTGGCAACATCACCTGGCAGCGATGCGCAAAACCCGTGCGCTGACAGCTCTTTGGCGGTCTGGTCACACACAGCCGCCTTGCGCGCAGAGATGTAGACCCGTGCACCCTGCGCCAAAAATCCTGCGGCAATCATGCGGCCAATGCCACGCGAGCCACCGGTGATGAGCGCCGTGCGGCCTTTGAGAGAGAAGAGATCGTTCAAGATTTGGCTCCAGGTTGGGGTTAGGGAAAAACCGGGGTCTTACTGCGATTTCTGCGGAAACTTATTGCCAAAACCCCGTTCACAGTGGAGCTTACTGCGATTTCGCATAAACAACCGCACTTAAGGAGACAACATGAAAAGCAGCTACCCCGCCCGCTACCCGGTTCATTCACTCACCCGCACGGCCGCCTTTGCCCTGGCCGCAGTCGCGCTGGCATCGTGCGGGTCAATGCCCATGGCCGACGCCCCGACGACCCTCAACCTGGCCAATGCGGCCATGGGCGGCACGTCGCTTAAAAGCCTGCAGTTCGACGCCACCGGAACCGGCGGAATTTTTGGCCAGGCCTACCAGCCCGGCATGGCGTGGCCCAAACTCAACGTCACGATGTTTTCGCGGGTGATGGACTACGACGGTGCCGCATTGCGCCAGGAGTTTGCCCAAAACCGCGCAGAGCCCACGGGCGGCGGTGGCATTCCGCTGATGGGACAGGGCGAGCAGCGCGCCATCCAGTTGTTCAAGGGCACCAGCGCCTGGAACATGGCCGGGCCTGCACCACAAGCCGCACCTCTGGCCGTGACGGGCCGCTCGCATGATTTGTGGACATCTCCGCATGGCGCGATCAAGGCCGCATTGAAAAGCAACAGCGGCGCCTGGAGTGTCAACGAAGACGGCAAGAAATACACCGTAGTGGCGTTCGCCCAGCCCGGCATGTTCAGCGCCCGGGCCTACATCAATGCTGCCAACCTGGTGGAACGCGTTGAATCCGTTCAACCCAACCCGGTGATGGGCGACACTGCCACCACCACCTGGTACAGCGACTACAAGGACGTGGGTGGCGTGAAATTCCCCATGCAGATTCGCCAGAACATGGGCGGGTTTGAGGTCTATAACCTGGCCGTCAAAGAGGTCCAACCGAATGTGGCCGTGAACATCGAGTTGCCAGCTCTGGTAACAGCTTTCACGGAAACCGCAGTACCGACCCTGGTGGCGACGGGCGTCTGGCATATTGCAGGCGGCTCCCACAACAGCGTGGCGATTGAAATGGCTGATCACATGATGGTGGTCGAAGCACCTTTGTACGATGGCCGCTCCGCCGCCGTGCTGGAGGCGGTAAAAAAACTCAGCAACAAGCCGATCAAATACGTCATCAATTCGCACCACCATTTCGACCACGCTGGTGGTTTGCGCACTGCCATTGCCGAAGGCGCCGAAATCGTCACCAGTGCGGCGGCTCGCCCCTACTTCGAGCGCATTTTCGCCAACCCCAACACGGTGGCGCCCGACGCGCTGGCCAGATCTGGCAAACGCGCCACTGTGAGCGGCGTCGATGGAAAACGCGTGTTCACGGACGGCAAACGAAATGTTGAAGTCCATTACATCGAGAACAGCGTGCACGCCCATGGCTTCAACATGGTTTACCTGCCCGCTGAAAAACTCCTGATCGAAGCAGATGCCTACACGCCGGGTGCGCCCAACACGCCCACGCCCGCCCGCATCAACGACAACCACATGGCCCTGGTGCAAAGTATGGACCGCCTGAACCTCAATGTGGAGCGCATTCTGCCGCTGCACGGCCGCGTGGTGCCACTGGCGGAGCTGTACACTGCGATCGGACGCAAACCCTGACCGTCCAAGTTGAAGGCCCTGAATTGAATTTGACCGACCCGCACTATTTTTGGCCTTCAAGTGGATTCCCGGCGCTGCAACGCAATTCCCGAGGCTGGCTGGTACCCACTGACGACTACTTCCGCCTGTTTTTGGAGCGGCCGGAACTGGCCCTGGTGGAAGAGTCCTGCCCCGCAGAGGTCGCGCTGCACGGCGAACTGGCCAGCAGCCCGCGCCGCGCGTTAGACAGCGCAGCGCTGGCCGATCTGGCAGATGCCGACGTGCGCGCCAATTACGAACTGTTTGCCCGCTTTCGCGACGCGCTTTTAGCCGCCGGAACGCTGGAGGCGTATTACCTCACCGTGATGCGCTCGGGCAAGGTTGACGTGCCGCCTCTGTTCATAGACCTGGTGGTGCAGGCCTGTGTGCGCAATGTGCTGGATGCGACCACCGACGCCCTGCACGCCCGCGCGGGAGAACTGCTGTTTCGGGCGCAGCGCATATCCTCCCAGGACGGCCAAATCCTGAGTGGTGACCAGACCGTGCTTGACCTGCTCAACGAAACCGGTGGTCTGGGCGATATGGGCCGCCTCCTGGCGCAGAACAACGCGCCCATGCGCGACGTCAACCTGGAAGTCCTCAACGACAGCAATGCACAACGCTACTGGCAAAGTGGCGACCGTCACAACTTTCTGCTTGACCTGACGCATGAGGTCAGCAATGACCTGAGCCACGGGATGGTTCTGACCATGACCCGTGCGCGCTCCGGCCTGAAAGCCGTGGCGCGTGTGCTGGAACTCTGGATAGCCCACTTTCTGGGCGTGCAGGTCAGCATCAAGCCGGAAGCCAAAATTGAAGACGCCAACTGGCGCTGGCACATCGGCCTGGATGTTGAATCTACCGCGCTGCTGAACGACCTGTATGAAGACCGCCCGGTCGAGACGGCGCGCATGCAACGCATCGTCAGCCTGTTTCGGTTGACTTTCAACAACCCGCAGGAAATGCGCGCCGATGTGGCGGGCAAACCGGTGTATCTGGCATTGACCATGACCGCTGGCAAACTTGTCCGCCTCAAGCCGCAGAACCTGCTGTTGAACCTGCCATTGCGCAAACCAATGTGATTCCATCCCCAAATCATTGCTTAAGGGTTTTGCACCTCCTGGCCGTGCTGTAGCACTGTCTTCGTCGGTGCGCCTACTTCATCAATGATTTGGAAATGCAATGGAGAGCGCCAAAAATCAGCGGCTGTTCGGGCGATAATTGCGGGTTTACCAACATCACTGGAGTTTTTCATGGCCAAAGCACCCCGTACCGAAGCAGAGCGTAAAGCAACCCCGCGTCCTGTACCGCCCCTTGGCGTCAGCTTTACGGCTCCACGCGGACAATTGCGCAGCCTGGAGCGCGGCGCAGCGACCAACAACAAGAAGAACCCTGGCAAGCGGCCTAAAAAAGGCGGTTAAGCCCGAAGTGTTCAACCGTGGTGTCCCACTGTGAAGTCGTTGCGGCCCGTTTTATCGTCGCCGCGCAGCAACCACAGTGGGCGCGTCGCGAACGCGACGGAAACGCCTGACTTGCCGTCCGCAGGATTCAAATTCCGCTCAAACACTGACGTTCCCGGCATATAACGCAGCGCCACGCCTGCGCGCCGTTTGGCAGAGCGGTTCACGGCAGCTCCGTGAATCATGTACACGTCGTGCATCGACATCTGCCCTGGCATCAGCTCCAGATTGACCGCCTGTTTCTCATCAAATGCGTCCTCACTGGTTCGCAGATTCAAAACCAGATCGGTTCTGCCTTCCAGCAAATGGTCGTGCGTGACCTTCTGCGCATGCGACTTCGGAATGACCCGAAGACAACCGTTCTCCACCGTCGATTCATCCAGCGCCACCCAAACGGTGCAAGTTGCCAGCGGACGCATAGGCCAATAGTGCCCGTCCTGATGCCACGGTGTTTCCTGCCCGTCACCCGCAGGCTTGCAGAATACATGGCAACCCCAGAGGATGATGTCAGGCCCAATGAGCTGCTCGACCATGTCGAGAATCTGCGGCTCCATCGCCAACGCTAAAAACGCCCTGCTGCCCTTGACGCCTTCATCGTTCTTGCCACCGTCCTTGCCGACGGTATGCGCGCTCACCAGTTTTTCAGGGCGAACGCCCGGGTTGTCCCGAATCAGTTGGTCCAGCGTCTCACGCAGCCGATTGATTCGCTCAGCTGGCAAAGTGAAATTGGGGATCAGATAGCCGCGTTCGCGGTAGTTGCCAATCTCGGTTTCGCTGAGCGTTGTCATGGTTCGCAGCTGCTGTTTACATGTTCCGGCGGTACTGCCCACCCACCTCAAACA
>JANMCB010000149.1:0-5886 GCA_031360805.1 Rhodoferax sp. | reverse complement strand
GGGAAGCAACGCACCTTTTCAGACGCCTTCAGGCCCGCGCAGACCTTCATTGGAATTCATGGCGCGCATGACCGGGCCACCAAGGTGGTCAACCCGATTTTGCAGCCGCAAATATTCGCGTTTTACCGTCAGAATATGTCTGAGCGCTTCAACACCGCCGTCATGAACCAGGCGTTGTACGACATGGATGATTCGGGCGCTTTGTTGCGAGTGTTTGATGCCGCCCGGCTGCCCCGGCGCGCTGCGTTTCACTGCCGCTCGGTGCAGACCTTGCGCAGGGACTGCTCCGAGATCAAGGACGCCGACGCGTTGAGCCTGGGCATCGTGACCGGCAACACCATCACCGCGCTGAACCTGCCCGCCAGCTTCAAGCAGGTGCCGATGGTGCTGGGCCGGGAAATGACGCAGGCCTTCCCCGACCTGGCCGACTACCTCAAAACCATGTCGGAGCAGGCTTGCAGCTCAGACCCTTGCCGCAAGCTGATCTCGGACTTCTCCAAAAGCCCGGACCACAAGGCCATTGCGTTGCCGCTGGCCGGTGAGGGCCTGGGCACGGTCAGCAACCAGGACACGCCCATCAACGCTTTCGTTCGCGCCATTTTTAACTGCAACCATGCGCGTGGCCGGGCCTCGCGCCTGTGTGAGGCGCGCATCACTGACGGCTACGACGTCAGCAACCTGTATGCGCTGGGGCAGGCAAGCCATGTTGAGGCTTTGGCCAAACTTGGTGTGCCGGCAGACAAGTTTTATGGCAATGAAGAGTTCGGTGGCGGCATGACCTTAGCCAGTGGCCTGCGTACCCAAAAGGTGCACGACATCACGCCGCAAAAGCTCGACGGCATCAAGACCTATGGCACCCAGGAGCTGGCCACGGCATTGAAGGGCGCGCAGCCGCCACAGGTCATCGACGTATGGGCGGGCGTCAATGAGTCCATCCCGGGGGCGGTCACGCTGTTGTCTGGCGGTTTGGCGTTTGATGACGCGGCCGGTGATGCGCTGTACGAAATGCGGTTTTCAGGCCTGTTGAAATTGCTCAGCCCGGACCCCGCGCGTCCCATCGTGTTTTATTGCCTGAGCCGCGATTGCTGGTTGTCGGCCAATGCCGCAATGCGGGCGCAAAAGCTGGGTTACAGCCAGGTGGGCTGGTACCGGGGCGGCATGGAAAGCTGGAAGGCTGCCAACTTGCCGGTGGGTCAAGTCGTCGTCAGGGCTGTGGTGCGCTAGAGCAGATTTCCACCTGCCAACCGTTTAAACCGGCTCCATTCCGTTGTGCCGTTTGACGTCGGCGGTAGCAGGCGACGCTAAAAAAGCCAGCAAGGCGCGTGCCGCATCAGCCTTTGCGGACGATGTCGCCAGCGCGGCGCAAAACGTCGTCGTGATCTGAACTTCGGGCGGCAGCGGCCCGAGCACCTCAATGCCCGGCTGACTGACCATTTCGCTTAACTGCTGAAACCCCAGCGCCACCTCACCCTTGGCGACCAAACTACCCACCGGCACGCCAGGCGGCGCCGTCACGATGCGGTTTTGAATTTGCGCCGAAATGCCCCAGCGCTCAAACAGTTTGGCCAGTTGCACGCCGCTCGGCCCAGTGGAAAACCCCAGACTGGGGGCGTTCAAAACCGCCTGCTTGAGCGCTGCTTCCGTCGAAATATCCGGCCGCTTTGAACCCGCTTGAACCGCCACCGCCACGCCGGAATTCACCACGTCAACCCGGCTGCCCGCCATCAGTTTTCCATCGGCCATCAACTGCTCGATGGCGTTGGCCGCCAGCGCCACGATATCAAACGCCTCGCCCGCCTGCACGCGCTTGGCAGCGTCCACACCGCCGACGGATTCGAGTTGAATTTCCTGCGGTGGATGGGTGGGATGGGCTTTTTGGTAAAGATCAATCAAGTCAACCAGCAGTTGTTTGGTGGCCATTGAGGAGATGATGCGAAGGGCTTGGGTCATGCTGCAAGTTTAGCTTTCCGGGGTGCTCCTTTTCAGTTTGATAGCCGTTGGTGGCCCTGCGCGGCGACAGTGCAATGCGCTGCGGTTTTGGGGTGAAAGCACGCGCGACACGAAAAATGTGTGCGACGCGGTGGTCGCTCATTTTTTGAGATGGCCAATAGATTGCTTCCGCGCGCATTTCACCCCAAGTCCCGGTCACATTTCACTATCGTCGCGCTGTGCGGGTGGCTTGGCTTGTGCTTTTGGCGGTCGCACTTGAGGCGAGAGCTTACATCGGGTCGTTTGCCGAAATGGGGGGGTACTTGAACAGCAAAGTGGGGTTACAGCGGGCTCCCCAGGCGGGGAATGGCATTTTTTGAATGTGCCGGGTTTGTCGCTATTTTTAGTGGAGCGGTGTTGATATGACTGATTTAAAATTACGTTGGAATTTGCGGGAGGGTTTCCAGGAAATATTGCGGGGTTTGCTGGGCGCGTTGCGTTAGGCGCCATTTCACCATAACGGAAATCGCTGCCATCAGATATTTTCAGTAAATTACGGGCTTGTCGATTACGTCGATTGGGAAGCTCATAAAACTAACACAGCGCAAAAACCGTTGCCCATCTGTGACAGTTGATTTTGATGTTGCTACTTTGCAAATGAAGTGATCTGGCTCGGCGCCAACTTCGTTTCGCGCTCAAACCACCACCGCATCCTGTGATTTCATGCGAACCAGCTGCTTGATTTCAGGCAAACAGGATCCGCAATTGGTGCCGCATTTCAGGGCGGTTTGAAGCTGGTTGAGCCGGGTTTCACCATCGCCGGAGCAATGCGCAAGTTGCGCTGCAATGGCGACATCAGTCACATCAAAGCAACTGCAAATCTGCTTGCCGCGTGACTGCACGGCGACCGGGGCTTTGGCGCCGGGCACCAGCAGCAGGCGCCCGTAGCTTTGCGCGGGCAGGTTGTCTTGCAGCACGGTCTTGATCCAGGCTTCTGCACTGGTGTCACCGGCCAGAATGAAGCCCTGAAGTTCAACCCGTTCGGTCTGGCCAGGCGGGCGCACCAGTTTGATGGCGCGGTGCTGGCCCTTTTTGCGGTCGGCATAGCGCAGCGTGTCTTTGCCATCGAGCCCCAGAATGGCCTCTATTTTTGACAGCAATTCTGCGGGTGGGGCCTCGTGGCCAGCGGCGCGGAACAGCACGCCGCTGCGGGCTTGGCTCAAGTCGCTCAAAGGTGTGTGGTTCGAAAACGGCACGCAGGCGGCAAACGGGAAGAGCCGCATCATCTGCACCAGGGCTTCGCGTGCGGCTAGCACTTTTTCATCAGGCAGCCAGGCGACGCTCAGCAGCGACCAGGGCAGTTCGGCCTTCAGTATTTTGACGGCGGCGTGTTTGAGTTCGGGCTGCTTGGAGCTTGGGCAATAGGCCGACGTGGTGAGCGCGTTCACACCCGCCAAAGGCGTGCCGGTGCTGGAGCAACCGCTCAAATACTCTTCTCCCCAATGCATCGCCATGAAGGCCTGGCTCATGCCGACTTCGGGGCTCATCTGCAGCGGCACCAGGATCGAGCCGCGCTTGCTTGTGACGTGAACCAGGTCACCGTCTTTGAGCAGCCTGCGCGCCATGTCCTGCGGGTTCATCTGGATGGCGGGCTCGGCCACATGGCCAAACAGGCGTCCCAGCGTGCCGGTGCGGCTCATGCCGTGCCATTGGTCGCGCAGGCGGCCAGTGGTGAGCGAGATGGGGTAGCGTGATTCGCGCGGCTCGGCCACGGGCTGGTAGACGGTGTTGACGAACCTGGCGCGGCCGTCGGCCGTAGGAAAAATGCCGTCTTCGTAGAGGCGGACTTTGCCGGTGCTGGCGTTGGTTGGGAAGGGCCACTGTTGGGGGGCTTGCTCCAGCAGGGCGTAAGAGAGGCCGGTGATGTCGAGGTCGCGGCTTCGGGTGGACTCGCGGTGTTCGTTCCAGATGGATTCGGGGGTGGGGTAGGGGAAGAGCGTTTCGGATTTGCCTCCGATGGCGTTTTCAAGGCGTTGCGCGAAGTCCACTGCAATCGACCAATCATGCCGCGTCTCGGCCGGTGCACTGACCGCCGCGCGCACCCGGCTGATGCGCCGCTCGCTGTTGGTCACGGTGCCTTCTTTTTCGCCCCAGGTGGTGGCGGGGAGCAGCAGGTCGGCGTAAGCGCAGGTCGCAGTCGTCGAGAAGGCTTCTTGCACGATCACCAGTTCGGCGCGCTCCATGGCGCGGCGCACGGTGGCCTGGTCGGGCATGCTTTGCGCGGGATTCGTGCAGGCAATCCACAGGGCCTTGATCTCACCATCGGCAGCGGCCTGGAACATCTCAACGGCCGTTTTGCCGGGTTTGTCGGGCACGTTTCGATTCAGGCGATTCAGCCCCCACAAGGCCTCAACCTCAGCGCGGTGGGCGGGGTTGGCCATGTCGCGGTGCGCGCTGATCAAATTGGCCAGGCCGCCGACCTCGCGCCCACCCATGGCATTGGGCTGGCCGGTGAGCGAAAACGGCCCGGCACCGGGTTTGCCGATTTGCGCCGTGGCCAAATGCAGGTTGATGAGCGCGGCGTTCTTGGCTGTGCCGCAGCTGGACTGGTTCAGGCCCTGGCAATACAGGCTAAGCGTGCTGCCGCGTTGTTGGTGAGCGTCGAGCCCAGTGCCCGCAAACATTTTCGCCGCCGCAAACAGGTCTTCCTTCTTGATGCCGCAGGTTTGCGCCACCAAGTCGGGCGTGTAGTCGCGCAGCGTGGTCTTCACCGCGTCAAAGCCCTGGGTGTGGGAGGCGATGTAGGCCGCATCCGTCCAGCCTTCCCACAGCATGATGTGCAGCATGCCGTTGAACAGCATCACATCGGTGCCGGGCTGGATGGGCAGGTACAGGTCGGCAATGCCGGCAGTGTCGGTCTTGCGCGGGTCGCAAAAAATGATCTTGAGTGCGGACTTGTTTCTCTTTGCGTCTTCAATGCGCCGGAACAGAATCGGGTGGGCAAAGGCTGTGTTCGAGCCAACGATGAAAATGCAATCGGCATGGTTGACATCGTCATAGCAGGCGGGCGGCGCGTCTGCCCCCAACGTCTGCTTGTAGCCTGCCACCGCGCTGCTCATGCAGAGGCGCGAATTGGTGTCGATGTTGTTGGTGCCAATCAGCCCCTTGGCGAGTTTGTTGAAGACGTAATAGTCTTCGGTGAGCAACTGGCCCGAGACGTAGAAACCCACCGCATCCGGGCCGTGGTCTCGGATGATTTGGGTGAAACCTTCAACCGCAAAATCCAGCGCTTGATCCCAACTCACGGCTTGCGGCTTGTCTCCGCGATGCAACCTGCGCATTGGCTGCAGCAGTCGCGTTTGCTGGGTGACCGCCCGGCTGGCCGTCAAATGCAAGGTAGAGCCTTTGGTACATAGACGCCCGAAGTTGGCTGGGTGATCCGGGTCGCCGGTCACCTGGGTGATCTGATTGCCTTGCGACTCGATGATGACACCGCAACCCACGCCACAGTAGGGACAGGTGGATCGGGTGGTCCGCAGGCTCATGCCGTGACGGCTTTGAGTGCAGGCCCTGCGAGTGGTCGGGTCAAATCAATCGCGTGCTGCTTCAGTTCTACCGAGTCGAGGTACACCGCCCCGCCTTTCACCTGCACCGCAAACCTGGGTGTGCAACCAACGTCAGGCGCATTGGCGCAGCCGCCTTCCAGGTTAATGTTCCAGTTGTGCAAGGGGCAGGCTACGCTGGTGCCATGCACGATGCCCTGGCTCAAGGGGCCGCCCTTGTGCGGGCAGCGGTCCAGCAAGGCAAATACTTTGTCGTCGCCGTTGCGAAACACGGCAATGTCCATGCCCTTGGCACGTGAAACCCGACGTGAGCCGAGCACCGGGATGTCGGTCACCAAGCAGATTTTCTTCCACCCGACGGCCGCGTTGATTGCGGTTTCCATCATGCTGCAAT
>JANMCB010000443.1:0-2481 GCA_031360805.1 Rhodoferax sp. | reverse complement strand
TAAAGTGTACGCAGAAGCTGCGGTGTGGCAGGTTGCATTCGGGGTGCTGTCGGCCGGGAGGGCGACCTTTTGGGCAAGGAGGCGGGGTTACGCCGTGACGGGTTGCGCAACTGCCGCTGGTCGGATTCCCTTGGCCACCGTGTTTGTCAATTGCGTCATGTCAGCGTCTCCAGTTCAAGGGACATTTACTGACGGAGGTTGTTTGGCAGGAACCGACTGACAGCGGTCACAGTGATTGAGATTTTCAGCGCCCAGCGGCCGACATTCAACGGACCATGAACGTCAATTGCGGATGACTGCTTCAGGGTGGTTCCATCTTCATAGTGGTCGACTGGTGACGACCCCAACCTGCTGTTTGACCACCGACATCCGACGGTCAGCATTCTGGAGATGACTTCGCAGGCTATTATGATTGTGCTTAACCAGTTGTGGCCGGTCGGGTCGCCAGCATGGTGTTTGCACTAGCATGAATCGCTTTGGAAGGGGTCATGATGCTTCTCCGGGCAAGCAGGTAGAACCAAACAAGAAGGCTGGCTATGGCTGACAATGATCGCGTACTTGATGTGGCCATCATTGGCGGCGGTCTGGCGGGCTTGGTCCATCTCCACTATGCCAAACAAGCTGGCCTCGACGCCCTGGTGTTGGAGCGTCAAGGCGGCGTGGGCGGGCTGTGGCGCCTGCTGCCGGCATGGCAAGACATTCAGATCTGCCTTGTGGATTGGACCGTTGGTGACCTGCCCATTGATGGCCCCGCACAGCCCCACATCCTGTCCAACATAGAGTCTTGGGTAGACCGCTTCGACCTGTCGGACGGCATACGCCTGAACTGTCCGGTCCATCTCGCTCGCCACACCGGCACCTGCTGGGAGTTGGACACTCCATCGGGAACGCTGCGTGCCCGCCACCTGGTGGCCGCCACCGGCGGCCACAACAATCCCATCATCCCAGACGTGGTGCGTAACAACAGCACGGTTCGCGAATTGCACTCGAGCGCGCTCGCTCATCCCGCCGAATTGGCAGGGCAAGACGTGGTGGTGGTTGGCGGGGGCGCCTCGGCCTTCGACTTGCTGGACCAGTGCCTGGAGCACCACGCCGGGCGCATCCACTGGATCTACCGGGGTCTGCGCTGGTTCACCCCTACCACCAAGCCTAAAGCAATCGCCGGCAGCTTTCGGCCTTACGCAAAAATGCAGGCCAGTGGCTTGCCGGTGGAACAGCAAAACACGCTGATCGACGCGGACCTACGCGGCCGCTACGCCAAGTTCGGCATTCAGGATCTGCAACCGGCCCAATCCATTGATATGCGCCACGACCAACTCATCCCCGGACGCGCGCTTATGCTGGCTAACCTGCCGCGCATTGAGCGCTACCCCGGCACCGTTCAGACGTTTGCAGGGAACGAGGTTGTGCTTGCCGATGGCACCCGGCTGCGTGCCGATACCGTGCTGTGGGGCACTGGCTATGCAACAGACTTGTCTTATTTCGAGGACCAGCGCATCGCTGGCATCCACAGCATTGCACAGTTGGCTGCGCGCTGCGGCTGTGTGTTTCGCAGCCTGGACGTGCCAGACTTGTACTTCCCCGGCATAGGGCTCGACGGTGTAGGTGCCACCTCGTTCGCGTATTCAATAGGCGCGCGCACCATCATGTCCCACATCCGTGGCACCGCCCAGCTGGACATGGAGCCCGTTTCTCACAAACTCAACCACTTGGATCTGATACGTCACCTCGCGTCGCGCGACCCCGGAAGCTTTGGCCCCGGCACAGGATGGGAGCATTTCAGGGGCCTTGCGGCCAAGCTACCAGACGAAGCGCCTTACCCCTTTCCTTGAGAACCTCACTGCGGCAAGGGTGTGGGCAGGGTCAAACTCCCGTCTATTGCGCAAGGGCAAGGGTGCTGCAACTGCCAGGCATATGAGGGGGAAGACAATAACGCGGCTGCAAGCCGCAAGGCACTTCCTGCGCGAAACTCCAACATAGTGCGCGCCATGGTCGAGGCGCCAGCCTGTTTCAGTATCGTTCCGCCTTCGAAGGTTGAAGTGTCATGGACGGCTTTGGGCACGAATCAGCCCGCCTTGGTAGATGGCCCATTTCAGTCAGTCTTCCCGTTCGCACAAATACAGCAAAGTTAATTTGATTGACCGTCTCCCCGGTTCGATCCAAAACTACTTTTCTATTCACAAAGTACCCGGATCGACGGCGGAATTGCCGCCGCGCGGATGCTGTTCTTGTCGTCCTCGCGCCGGGCAGCAAAGATGCGCACCTCTTCGCATTCCATGATGAGGTCACCTTCGCGCGTGATGCGGTAGGTTTGCACAAAGCTTTTGTCGCGCCATTCCGTCACCGTCACGTGCACCGCCAGGGTGTCGCCATAGCTGGCGGTCTTCAGGAAGCGTGAATGGGTGTCCACCAGCGGCGTGCCGATCACGCCCAGGGTGCGGGTGGTTTCTTCCCAGCGCGGCACGCCGCATTGCGTGAAGA
>JANMCB010000406.1:0-2435 GCA_031360805.1 Rhodoferax sp. | reverse complement strand
AGCTGATGGGCAGCAAGCGCGGTGTGCAGTTGCAACTGGCTTTGGCGCGGCTGCGGCAGTGGCAGCCTGCGCTGATCACCTGGGGCTTGTCCGCCACACTGGGCAATCTGCCTGACGCGCTGGAGGTGCTGATTCCTTCGGGTGACGGCGTCATGGTTCAAGGCAAACAGGCCAAAGAACTGCGGGTGGACACGCTGTTGCCCCACAGTTTAGAGCGCTTCCCCTGGGCTGGCCATCTGGGCTTGCGCATGTTGCCGCAGGTCGTCGCACAAATCGAAAGCAGTGCCACGTCACTGATTTTTACCAACACCCGTTCTCAGTCGGAGCTTTGGTTTCAGGCGCTGCTCGAAGCAAAGCCTGATTGGGCCGGGTTGATGGCGCTGCACCACGGCTCGCTGGACCGCAAGGTGCGCGAGTGGGTGGAGTTGGCACTGAAAGAAGGGCGGCTCAAATGCGTGGTGTGCACGTCCAGCCTTGATCTGGGGGTTGATTTTTTGCCGGTTGAGCGTGTGTTGCAGATTGGCTCGCCAAAAGGCGTTGCGCGCCTGATGCAGCGCGCGGGGCGCTCGGGCCATGCGCCAGGGCGGCCCTCGCGCCTCACCCTGGTGCCCACGAATAGCCTGGAGCTGCTCGAATCCATCGCTGCGCAGGATGCAGTGGCCGCGCGTGCCATCGAGCCGCGCATTTCGCCGCACAAACCGCTGGACGTGCTGGTGCAGCATCTGGTGACGGTGGCGCTGGGCGGCGGCTTCACCGCAGACGCTTTGCAGGCAGAGGTCAAAGCCACCTTGGCCTACCGCGATCTCACGGATGCCGAGTGGCAGTGGGCCTTGTCTTTTGTGAAGAACGGTGGCAGCTCGCTCGGTGCCTACCCCGACTACCGCCGCGCCATCCCGGACGGGGAGGGCGTTTGGCGTGTGCCTGATGCGCAACTGGCCCGGCGCCACCGCATGAGCATCGGCACCATCGTGAGCGATGCCAGCATGGCGGTGAAGTTTTACAGCAAAGGCGGTGGTGGGAAGTCGCTGGGCACGGTTGAAGAGAGCTTCATTGCCCGACTGAAACCGGGCGACCACCTGCTGTTTGCAGGCCGATTGCTGGAGTTGGTTCGCGTCCACGAGATGACGGCGTATGTGCGCCCCGCCAAAGGCAAGAAACCTGCGGTGCCGCGCTGGAGTGGAGGACGCATGTCGCTCTCCAATGAGCTGTCCACAGCGATGGTGGCGCGTTTGAGTGCTGCGGCGCAGGGGCAATTTGACGGCCCCGAGATGAAATTGTTAAGGCCCCTGCTGGATGTACAAGAGCACTGGTCGGCCCTGCCCACGGCGGGCACTTTGTTGGCCGAAACACTGCATTCGCGCGATGGCTGGCATCTGTTTCTGTACCCGTTTGCCGGGCGCAATGTGCATTTGGGCTTGGCAAGTCTGCTGGCTTGGCGCATCGCCCGGCATCAACCTAATACGTTTTCCATCGCGGTCAATGACTATGGGTTTGAGATGCTGTCGGCCGTTGAAATCGACTGGGCGCTGGCATTTGGCACCGACATCTTCAGCACGCAAGATTTATTGCCAGATGTCATCGCCAGCCTGAACGCCAGCGAGCTGGCCCAGCGCCGGTTTCGCGAGATTGCGCGCATCTCAGGGCTGGTGTTCAACGGCTTTCCGGGTGCCTCCAAGAGTGCCAAGCAGTTGCAGGCCTCCTCCAGCTTGTTCTTTGAAGTTTTTCGAAAGTATGACGCGGGCAATCTGCTGCTGACCCAGTCGCAGCAAGAGGTGCTCCGTGAAGAGCTGAATATAGATCGCCTTGCCTCAACGCTTGCGCAACTGCAAACTAAGACGCTGCAATGGCAAGCGGTTGAACGCGCCACGCCTTTCGCCTTCCCGCTGGTGGTCGAGCGCCTGCGGGAGAGTGTCACCTCAGAAAAGCTGGCAGACCGCATTGCGCGCATGGTGGCAGACTTGGAGAAGGCCGCCAATGCACCGCGCCGCGCGCAATGAAGCGGGATATCACCGTGCAAATTGCGGGCTGCGACATGCTGTTGCTCGCAGACAAGGCGCTGTATTGGCCGCAGCAGAAATTGCTCTGCGTTGCAGATACCCACTTCGGCAAGGCAGCCGCCTACCGCGCGCTGGGGCAGCCTGTGCCGCACGGCACCACAGCGGCGAACCTGACGCGGCTGGACGCATTGCTTTCAAGCTATACCGTGAGCGAGCTGATTTTCCTGGGTGACTTTCTGCACGCACGCAAATCCCACGCGCCAGCCACACTGGCCGCGTTGCACGAATGGCGGCATAGCCATGCGGCACTGGTGTGCAAACTGGTGCGCGGCAACCATGATTTGCGAGCGGGCGACCCACCCAGCACGCTGTCGATGGAGGTGGTTAACGAACCCTATATGTGCGCGCCTTTTGCGCTGCGCCACACGCCTGCAACAC
>JANMCB010000402.1:0-1782 GCA_031360805.1 Rhodoferax sp. | reverse complement strand
GTGCCTTCCGCCAGGAGCACGGCGCAAGCTTCGGCCAGCATCTGCTGCGCTACCGGCTGGAGCGGGCGCGCGAGCGGCTTGCTCATCCAGGTGCTTTGGCCAAGGAAGTCGCCTACGCCGTCGGCTTCAACGATCTCTCGTATTTTGCGTGGGCGTTCAAACGGCAGCTCGGCCTGACTCCAAGTGAGTACCGGGCGGGCGCACGATTGTCTTAGTGAATGGCGGGATAGTCCTAACGGACTTGGCTTGGTTGGAGCTACGCTCGACTCTTACGAAGGAACGGTCAGGCAGCCTCACTTAGGTGTCACGTTTTTTGGCAACGCTACCTTCTTTGCACAAATTTACCCACCCACCAGAGGAGACCACAATGGCCATTGACTTAACCAAGCCCCTTGCATGGAAAAAAGCTTCCGCCGAAGAACAGCTGATGCTGCAATGCCTTCAGGGCAACATCTTGAAGGGTCATGGGCGGGACGAAACCATCAATATTTTTTTCAAAATCGACCCAACAAAAAAAGTCGAGATGAAGCGCGCCTTGCGGGAGCTTGCCAATTACCACCTCACCAGTGCAGATCGCCAGCTTAGGGAAACCGACAGGTTTCAGCAAGACGGCAAGCCTGGGCAGACGTTTGTAGCGGCGTTCCTGTCCGCGTCCGGCTACGCCGCTTTGGGCGCGACGTCGTTAGCGCCTAAATCTGAAAAGCAATTTTTTGACAAGGGAATGCGCGACCCGGCAAGCGTTACCGCAGTAGACGATAACCTGGGTGACTGGAAAATGCCATTTACAAAGCAGATAGATGGAATGGTGCTGGTGGGAGACGACGAGCGCAGGCTGGTGCAATTCAAGCGCGACGAAGTCGTCAAACTCCTCGAAGAAGCTGGGGGCAAGGGGACGATTTTGCATGAGCAGATCGGCAGCGCGGTCAAAAACCACCATAACGACGGCATTGAGCATTTCGGCTACGTGGATGGAAGGAGCCAGCCCTTGCTTCTCGTGGAGGATATTGAAAGGGAGGCGACGACGGCAGGCACGTCGCGCTGGGACCCACAGTTCAATCTGGATGCGGCCCTGGTCAAGGACCCGGGTGGCGGCGCCGACACTGTGAGCTTTGGCAGCTACTTCATTTTTCGAAAACTTGAACAAAACGTTCGAGGGTTCAAACGAAGGGAGCAAGAACTGGCGACTGACCTCAAATTGAAAGGCAAAGAAGAGCGCGAGCTTGCGGGGGCGCTCGTGGTAGGACGATTCGAGGATGGCTCGCCAGTTACGCTTTCAGATGAAGCAAAAGGAGCCAATCCGCCGAATGACTTTAACTACGCCAATGATCCCGGCTCCCGCTGTCCGGTGCATGCGCACATTCGCAAGGTCAACCCGCGCAACGCAGCGGCACCGGAACGGGCGCACATCATGCCAAGACGCGGGATACCGTTCACAGATGTTCCCCGCGCGTTTCATCCGTCGGACCTGCCCGGATCGGAAGATCTGGCTGACTTCGACGCGAACGTGAAGCCTGATCTTCCTACGGGCGACGTGGGCTTGTTGTTCATGGCATATAACTCGAATTTGACGAATCAATTTGTGTTTACGCAGAAGACTTGGGCGAACAATGTGGGATTTCCTTCCGCTGGCGTTGGTGCGGATCCCATCATTGGCCAAGGTGCGAACACACCCGTCGCTCAGACCTGGCCCCTTAAATGGGACGACACCGGCGGCGGAACGAAGACTCTGAATTTCGCGAAATTCGTTACGATGCGCGGCGGCGAATACTTTTTTGCGCCAAG
>JANMCB010000378.1:0-3025 GCA_031360805.1 Rhodoferax sp. | reverse complement strand
ACATATTCTGCGCAGCAACAATTACGAGCTGGCGCCGTTGCTGAGTGCCATTTTCATGTCCAGGGATTTTTACAGCGCACCTTCCATGGCCACCCACATCAAGGGGCCGGTGGAACTGGCCGTCTCCACCTACAAAAAGCTTGGTCTGACCGAGGTGCCAGGAGTGCCCGATTTCAACGATGCGACGGGCGCGTTGGGCCAGCGCCTGTTTCACCCGCCCACCGTGGCGGGCTGGCCCCAGGGCAGAAACTGGATCACGCCCGGACTGCTGCTGGAGCGCGGAAATTTCGCGCGCGACCTGCTGTTTCCCAACATCAACTTTTTGCCCCCTGACCGGTATACCGACGACGAAACCATTCGCATTGTCAGTGCCAAGATTGACCAGGGGCTGGACATCTCCACGGCAACCAAACCCGAGGGCAAAGGCATGGGTGGAGGTGGCGAGGCCATGATGTCGGCAGCCACCGCCATGGCCGACCGGGACGAAGACTTCAACACCCGCTACGCGAGCTTTCGCGGCTGGCAGATGGCCACCCAACGCGTGAAGCCTATACCGCGGCGCAACGCTCAGGTCAATCTGGCTGCCCTGGTCCGGCTTGAAAAGCTGGACAGCGCAGCAAAGGTGGTGGACTACTTTTTGGCGCGCTTCCTGAACACCACCGCCGACCCCGCAGACCGCGCGCGTCTGGTCGACTTCCTGACGACTGAACTTGGCACAGACAAAGTGGCCACGGCAGAGTCCTACCTTGAAGAGCCATTGCGGCTGTTGCTGCACCTCATCATGAGTCTGCCGGAATACCAATTGGGCTGAGGAACAGGGCAATGAAAAGCGACAACTATTCAGGTCAGGCGATGCAGCGAAGGGCTTTGCTCGGTGCGGGTCTGGCGACGTTGGCAGTCAATGGCGCGCGTTATGGGGGTGCCACTTTTGCGTTGGGGCAGGTGGCACAGGCGATGGCGCAGCAAGCAGCCAGCAAGGACCGCATTCTGGTCGTGGTGGAACTGTCGGGCGGCAATGACGGACTGAATACCCTGGTGCCTTTCGGTGACGATGCCTATTACCGGCATCGCCCCAATTTGGGAATCCGGCCGCAAAAGCTGTTGAAGATCGACGATCACTTTGGCTGGAATGCCGGCATGACGGGTTTTGAGAAGCTTTACAAAGACGGCAAGCTGGCGGTGATTCACGGCTGCGGCTATGACCAGCCGTCGTTCTCGCATTTCACCTCGATGGCCTACCTGCACACGGCCGCGCCCAACAGTGGCGAGAAATTTGGCTGGGTAGGGCGCCTGTGCGATGGCCTGAAGCCGCAAGCCAGCGCCAATTTGATTGTCAATATCGACGTTGCGCAATCGCTCGCTGTGCAAAGCCGCCTGCACGTGCCGGTGGTGTTTGACGAGCCCGAGCGGTTTGCGCGCAAGGGCAGTTTTCAGGAACTGCGCCAACTGGATGTGGTGGCGCCTGGCCACAATGACGCAAATGCCTCGCGTGCGTTCCTGCGTGAAACGGCCAGAAGTGCGGTGGAAGCGTCTGGCCTGGTGCGCCAAGCCTGGTCGCGCTACCGAACGCCCACTGACTACGGCATTTTGCCCATCGGCTTGCCCAAAGTTGCTGCGCTGATTGACGCAGGCATGCCCACGCGCCTGTACTACACCGGCTTTCGAAACAACGCGTTTGACACCCATGTGCAGCAACCGGATTTGCACGCACGCCTGCTCACGTATGCGTCCGACGCCATCATGGGGTTCATGCGGGACATGGAGCGTATTGGCAAGGCTGACCAGGTGGCGATTCTGGTGTTCTCGGAGTTTGGCCGACGCGTGCCCGAGAATGCCAACCTGGGTACCGACCACGGCACGGCCAACCCGATGTTCATCATTGGCAAAAGCGTCAAAGGCGGCCATTACGGCAAACCCGTCAATTTGACGAAACTCGATGCCGGCGACAACCTGATGCACACCACCGACTTTCGCCGTGCCTACGCAACCATGTCCCAGGGCTGGATGGGCTATGCCGACACCGAAACCCTGTTCAAGGGCAAGTTCGAGCCGTTTTCCGTGTTTGGATGAGGTTGGGGGATTTTGATAGTTTGATATCGCAGGTGATATCAAAATTTAAAATTTTAGCCCAAAAACCGCTTGTTTTTCGTGTTTTAGGGGTAATTTTAGCCTCTAGCCCTCGCGTTATATAGATAATTTGCTATTCAATATATAGCAACTACGGCTCAGCCGATTCAGCCCACAGTTGCAGCCGCAAGAGCTGACCAGCTCAGACCCGCGCTTCAAGCGCCAGCCCGACGTAATTTTCAGCCAGCGTGGTGGACGCCGCGTTCGAGTGCACCAGGTAATCCAGCTCGGCCTCCTGCAGCTTTTGACCGAAACCTTCGCTGTCCGGAAAACGGTGCATCAGCGTCGTGAGCCACCATGAAAAGCGCTCGGCCTTCCAGATCCGGCGCAGCGCCTTCTGGGAATAGCCGTCAATGGCGGCTGAAGATTTTTCGCCATAGAACTCGATCACCGCGTCAGAAAGATACTTGACGTCGCTGGCCGCCAGGTTCAAGCCTTTGGCGCCTGTGGGCGGCACGATGTGGGCTGCGTCGCCGGCCAGAAACAGGCGGCCAAACCGCATCGGTTCGGCCACAAAACTGCGCAGCGGTGCGATGCTTTTTTCGATGCTCGGGCCGGTGACGATGGCTTCGGCCAGGGCCGGGTCAAGCCGCAGCCGAAGCTCATCCCAAAAGCGCTGGTCGCTCCAGGCCTCCACCTTGTCATCCATCGGGCATTGCACGTAGTAGCGGCTGCGCGTCATGCTGCGCATCGAGCACAGCGAAAACCCGCGCGCGCTGTTGCCGTAAACGATGGCGTGCGGCGATACGGGCGGCACGTCCGCCAGCACGCCCAGCCAGCCAAACGGGTAGACCTTTTCGTATTCGGTGATTGCGCCCTTGGGCACGCTGGCGCGGCACACGCCGTGAAAGCCGTCACACCCGGCAATGAAATCGCAGGTGATTTCCTGATGTTGACC
>JANMCB010000356.1:0-2131 GCA_031360805.1 Rhodoferax sp. | reverse complement strand
GCTTTGCTACCAGATTCCGGCCATCGCGCGCCAGCAGGCCGGGCTTGGCATTACGGTGGTGATCTCACCCCTGATTGCGCTGATGCACGACCAGGTGGGCGCCTTGCACGAAGCCGGCGTGAGCGCCGCGTTTCTGAACTCAACCCTCACTTTCGACGAGGCAGCCGAGGTCGAGCGCAAGCTCCTGAGGGGCGACATCACCTTGCTGTATTGCGCGCCCGAGCGCGTGACGACGCCGCGCTTTCTGGCCCAGCTGGACGCCCTTTATGCCCGCCACCACCTGAGCCTGTTTGCGATTGATGAAGCCCATTGCGTGAGCCAGTGGGGCCATGACTTCCGCCCGGAATACCGCGCGCTGACGGTACTGCACGGGCGCTACCCGGCCGTGCCGCGCATTGCCCTGACGGCTACCGCCGACGCGCTGACGCGGGCCGACATTCTGGAACGCCTGCAGCTTCAGGGTGCGCGTGCGTTTGTCAGCAGTTTTGACCGCCCCAACATCCGCTACACCATCGTTGAAAAGCAGGAAGCAACGCAGCAGCTCTTGCGCTTCATCGCCCGCGAGCACCCGGGCGACGCGGGGATTGTTTACTGCCAGTCCAGAAAACGGGTGGAAGACATTGCGCAGTCGCTGTGCAACCACGGAATCGACGCACTGCCTTACCACGCCGGCCTGGATTCAAGCGTGCGGCGGACCAACCAGGACCGCTTCTTGCGCGACGACGGGATTGTGATGGTCGCAACGATTGCATTTGGCATGGGCATTGACAAGCCCGACGTCCGCTTCGTTGCCCATCTTGACATGCCCAAGAACATCGAAGGCTATTACCAGGAAACGGGCCGCGCCGGGCGTGATGGCGAGGCTGCAAACGCCTGGATGTGCTATGGCCTGGCTGACGTGGTGAACCAGCGCCGCATGATCGACGAAAGCCCGGCCGGCGAGGAGTTCAAGCATGGCTTGCGCGGCAAGCTCGATGCGCTCCTGGGGCTGGCCGAAGCCACCGACTGCAGACGCGTTCGGTTGCTGCGTTATTTTGGCGAGAGCAGCCGCACATGCCACAATTGTGACAACTGTTTGGTGCCGCCTGATGTGTGGGATGGCACGGAGGCCGCCCGCAAGCTGCTGTCCACGATTTACCGGGTACAGCACCACAGCGGCATCAGCTTTGGAGCGGGTCACATCATGGACATTTTGCGCGGGAAAACCACCGACAAAGTTACCCAGTTTGGCCATGCCGGTTTGAGCACATTTGGCATTGGCGCGGAGTTGACCGAACCCCAAATGCGCGGCGTGCTGCGTCAATTGATTGCGATGGATGCCCTGGCGGTTGATTCGCAGGCCTTCAACACATTAAAACTCACCGAAGGTTCGCGCGCTGTGCTCAAGGGCGACCTGCGCGTCCAGTTACGCGAGGCGATCTCGCAGGCTGGCCACACAGCGGCAGGGCGCAGGATTAAAAAGGCGGCTGCCAGCCCTGCCAAGCGCAGCGACACCAAACCTGCCGTCGCGCTGGACGACCAGGGGCAGGCTCGCTTGAATGCCTTGAAAGCCTGGCGCGCCGAGGTGGCCAAGGTTCACAACCTGCCCGCCTATGTCATCTTTCATGACGCCACGCTGATCGCCATTGCAATGCGTGCGCCCCAATCGATGGCCGATTTGAACGGCATCAGCGGCATTGGCGTGAAAAAACTGGAAGCCTACGGTGAAGAGGTTTTGCGGGTTGCCATTCAATGAGGGTCATGGTGCAGTCCACTTGAAATCCCGCACCGCCGCAAGCCGCAATGCCATGTGCAACTCAAAACCACACCCTGGCGTGTCCCATGGTCCGATCAGCGCAGCAGCGGCCGCCAACCGGTTATTCACGGTATTGACGTGCACGCCGAGCTTATGCGCTGCTGCGCGGGCGTTGTAGCCCAGGTCCAGATACGTCAGCAAGCTCGGGGCCAAGTTGGCCGTGCGTATGCTGTCATGCAATAGCAGAGGCCCGATTCTGGCATCAATGAAGCTTTTGAGCACGACCCCGTCGGGCGCGCCACCCACAGAAAATGCAGCCAAGTAGGGAGCCAACTCGGCCTCCAGCCGGATCCCTGCCCGAGCCCCCAGCCCTTGCAGCAACACCATACCCCGCTG
>JANMCB010000341.1:0-3870 GCA_031360805.1 Rhodoferax sp. | reverse complement strand
CCCGGTTGGGGATTGGTCGAACGCAATGCGATGCAGCTGCTCAATGTAGGCTTGGCTCTCGCGGTCGACATCGTTCATTGCCCAGTCCCTTCGCAGGTTGTCCTCATCATACAAATCTGTCGGTCCGGCTTCTGTTGCAGGATGATGCAGGCCAACACGCTGCCGTCAAGACGCTGTCTAAAACCCGGCAGATGTTTACGGTGCCCGCAATTATGCTGGAGTTGGTCTGGGTGCTCGAACCCACGGCATGCTATATACTAAGTAGCATGTCATGCAATTGATACGAGGGCTAGAGGCCTGTTTTGTATATATTCTCATGTTTTTTTGACGATTTTGGTGTATAAATTAACCTGTAGGTTCATTTTTAACAAAAATATGCCACAAACGTAGTGAATCATTGAATTCTGCAAATGTGGTGCAATGATCCCACTCAAAACCAGGAACGCCCATGAAACGCCTCGAAGGAAAATCCGCCGTCATTACGGGAGCCGCCAGCGGTATTGGCCGTGCTACGGCATTGCTGTTTGCCCAGCACGGTGCCCATGTGATCGTCGTGGATCGCTCGGCTGATGTTCAAGCGACCGCGGATGCCATTGCCAAAGCAGGTGGCCGGGCAGTGGCATTGGTGAAAGATGTATCCAAGGAAGCAGATGTTGAATCGTTCATTCAAGCGGCGGTCAGCGAGTTTGGCGGACTGGACATCGTCTACGCCAATGCGGGGGTGAGCGGTGGCGCGCCACGTTATGACGACTTGACGGCAGCGGACTGGATGAACATCCTGTCGATCAATCTGATTGGCCCGTTCCTCGCCATCAAGTACGCCGCGCGGGTGATGGTGCCCGCAGCTGGGCGTGTTGGGGGTGGCTCCATCATCTGCACTGCGTCGGTGGCGGGCCTGCGCTCCGGCGCGGGTGGGCCGCCGTACAGCGCGAGCAAGGCGGGCGTGATCAGCCTGGTGCAGACCAGTGCCAACCAGTTTGCCGGCACCGGAATCCGCATCAACGCGATTTGCCCCGGCCTGATAGAAACCGGCATGACGCAGCCGATCTTCGAGCGCGCGCGGGCCCACGGGTCCGAGGCAAAAATCGGCCAGCTCAACCCGCTTCGCCGCTATGGCGTGGCGAGTGAAATCGCCCACGCGGCGCTGTTTCTGGCATCCGACGATGCGTCTTACGTCAATGGCCAGGCATTGGCGGTAGATGGCGGGCTGTCAAGCTCGCTGCCGATCATTCCGGCGAAACGGTAGGAGTGCCGCCGGGCGCTGGTCGCAACACCTCGCTGGTAGGAGCGTTACCGTCCTAGCGTCTGCAAAAATTCGTCAATCGCCAGCGCCGCCGCCTGCTCCTTGCCGCGCCACTGCGCATCAGCGCCTGGAACCATGACTTGCTTTGAGCCCGTAGCGGCAAGCCGCAGCAAGCCCGCGCGCCGCCACGCGGACGACACGGTCACCGGGATGTCTTGCTCGCCATACAGGTCCAGCACCGGGATTGGGTAATTGCGCACTGCGAACGAATAGCCGCCCGTGAGCGAAATGCAAACCCACGCCTGGTAGGCATTGCTTTGCGCGGACTGATCCAGGTAGACATTGGCCATCCACGACCCCATGGTGTGGCTGATAAGGACAATTTTTGTATGCCCCTTCGCGCGCAGCCAGCCGTTGGCAGCTTGCAGGCGGTTGCTGGCCTCGGGGAAGAGGGTCGGGTAGTAGTTATCCACCGTCGCCTCTTTGGCCGCGATGGGCATTTGAATCGCCAGCGTGGTGTAACCCATGTCAAACAGGCGCTGGCGCAGGCTGCCAGTCAAGCCCTCGTCGGGGTGATTGCCCACGTTGTGAGCGAGCACCAGGGCGGGTAAATCGGCTTTGCCTTTGGCGTACAAACCCAAAAACGGCTGGTACGTAGCGGCTGACCCGGCAAGGGGTTGCAGCGTTACCGCATCACCCACAACGAGTTGCGATTTCACCAGCTCTTCAAAGCGCTTTTCGCGCGCGTAGTCGGAGGCCATAGCAGGGCCAGCCAGCGTGGCGAAGGCGAGCAATGCGCACCCAGCAATGGCCTGCGCAGCGATACGCAGAGGATGGCGATATTGAATGGGTGTGGTCATGCGAGAAAGTGTACGCTTGGGACAGGATTCGTGCAGCGAAAGACGGATGGGGGGTGGCGTGTGGCGAGAATGGTGACATGAACAATTTGCTGAACAGGACTGACAACAGGACTAACAACAGGAGTGACACATGACACTTCGCATCGGTGCTGGCGCCGGTTTTGCGGGTGATCGCATTGACCCCGCGCGGGACTTGGCCGAGCGCGGCGCTCTGGACTATCTGGCCTTTGAGTGCCTGGCCGAGCGCACGCTGGCTTACGGCCATTTGCAGCGCATGGCCGACCCCGCCAAGGGCTTCCACCTCCTGATTGAAAAGCGCCTGGGTGCCGTGCTGGCGGCCTGCGTTGCCAACCGCACGACGATCATCACCAACATGGGTGTTGCCAACCCGCGCGGCGCAGGGTTGGCCGCGCTGGCACTGGCCAAGCGCATGGGCTTGAAGATCAAAATTGCAGTTGTTGAAGGCGACGATGTGACGGCCCACATCAGCCCTCAAACGCACTTGCCCGAGATCAGCAAAACCGTGGCCGAACACGGGCTGCGCGTGGTCGGTGCCAATGCCTACCTTGGCGTTGAGTCCATTCTGCCTGCGCTGGATTTGCAGCCGCACCTGGTCATCACAGGCCGGGTGGCAGACCCCTCACTCTTCCTCGCACCCTTGGTGCATCGTTACGGCTGGAAGCTCGATGACTGGCAGCATTTGGGCGCAGGCACGGCCATTGGCCATCTGCTGGAATGCACCACGCAAGTCACCGGCGGCTACTTTGCCGATCCGCCCTACAAAGTAGTGCCCAACATCGCCCATCTGGGCTTCCCGCTGGCTGAGGTTGAGCCAGACGGCAGCGGCATCATCACCAAGCTACAAGGCACAGGTGGCCTGGTAAGCGTGCTCACCGTGAAGGAGCAGTTGTTGTACGAGGTGCATAACCCGGCAGCGTACTTCACGCCCGATGTCACGGCAGACTTCTCTCAGGCGCGGGTAACGCAAGCAGGGGATGATCGCGTACAAATCGCCAACGCCACCGGCAGCCAGCGGCCGGAGAAACTCAAAGTCATCGTCGGTTTTGACGGCGGCTTTTTGGCCGAAGCCGAGTTCAGCTACGCAGGTTTGGGTGCCGTTGCGCGTTGCCAAATCGCCGTAGATATTGTGGAGGAACGCATGCGCGAAATTCACAACTGCAAAGAGCCTTTGCGGCTGGACATGATTGGTGTGAGCGCCTTGCATGCCTCCGCGACCCGTGTTGCCCAACCAGCACAGACCGCACAGCCCGCGCAGACAGAAGATGTGCGCCTGCGCGCCGCCCTGCGCACCCCCAGCCGCGACCTGGCCGAGAACCTGCTGCAGGAGGTGGAGAGCCTGTGGCTGAGCGGCCCCGCAGGCGGTGGCGGTTACCGGGGAGTGATCACACCAGCGGTCAGCACACAGGCGATTTTTGTCAATCGCAACCTGATCAACATCAAGGTGGAGATTTTGCAATCATGAAACCCACCACAGCGACCACCGCGACAACCGTCTTGCTGCGCGAAGTGGCCTCAGCCCGAAGTGGCGACAAGGGCGATATTTCGTGCGTGTCGGTCTGGGTGTATGACCCGCGCGACTATGACGATGTCAAAGCCAGCCTGACTGCGCAGCGGCTCAAAGCGCTGCACCCCAAGCTATGGCGCGGTCCGATTGAACGCTACGAATTGCCCGATCTACACGGCCTGAACTTCGTTTTCCACGACGCGCTGGAAGGTGGCGTGAATGCCTCGCTGAACCTTGATTTT
>JANMCB010000325.1:0-2508 GCA_031360805.1 Rhodoferax sp. | reverse complement strand
GCTTCAGCGGCCTGGTCAACTTCGGTCACGAAGTCATTCACCTGCTTTTGCGAGACGCGAACCGCTTCGACATCGAGCGCGGCACGGTTGATGATGCTGCCGGCGGCGCGCGCGGCCTTGATGGCCACATTGACCATCGGGTGCAGGTTTGGAGAGGGCATAAATTGTGAATTGAAGAGCGTGTGGATGCTGTCTGGCGATGCAGGCAGCGACAATCTGTGTATTTTACCCGCCATGCCTATCTGTCATGAATCACTGTCATGCTTAGCCGCTTCATTTTGATCAACACCAGCCACGCAGGCAACGTGGGCGCGTGCGCGCGGGCCATGAAGGTGATGGGGTTTGACGACCTGGTGCTGGTTGCGCCGCGCTGGGCCAATGTGCTGCGCCGCGAGGAAACGATTCAACGCGCCAGCGGTGCCCTGGACGTGCTGAACAATGCCCGTATCGTTGAAACGCTGGATGAGGCACTGGACGGCATCACCCACCTGTGTGCCACCGCCATGACACCACGCGACTTTGGCCCGCCCACGGTCACTCCCCGTGCGCACTTCGAGTCGCTGGTGAAGGAAGGGGAAGGCATTGCAAGCACAGAGGGGCAGGTGCAGGAGCCGCACGCTGCTGCCAACACAGGCGTCGGTTTCTTGTTTGGCTCCGAACGTTTTGGCATGACCAACGACGATGTTTACCGCTGCCATGTGTGTCTGAGCATTCCGACCAACCCTGCCTTCGGATCGCTGAACCTGGGCGCGGCGATCCAGGTGATCGCCTACGAATGGCGGCTGGCGCTGGGTGGCTTTGCGGTGCAACCCGCAACCCCGCAACCGGCCCGTGCCGATGCGCGTCAGGTGGCCGGCATGCTCGCGCATCTGGAAGAATCGCTGGTTGGCATCGGGTTTCTTGACCCGGCAGCGCCCAAAAAGCTGATGCCCCGGCTGAACCAGCTTTTCAACCGGGCCGCTGTCACGCAAGAGGAAATCCATGTTCTCAGAGGTGTTGCGAAAGCAATGCTTGAAGCTTCTGCCAAATTAAAAGGCTAGACTCCACGCCAAAACCGCAAATGCCCATGTTTTCACGCCTTCGCTCTGACATTCAAACCATACTTGACCGCGACCCCGCAGCCCGCAGCACCTGGGAGGTGTTGACCTGCTACCCCGGCCTGCATGCGTTGGTGCTACATCGCCGTGCGCACTGGTGTTGGAACAATGGCCTGAAATGGCTGGGCCGGTTTGTGTCGCATGTGAGCCGCTTTCTGACAGGTATTGAGATTCATCCCGGCGCAAAGATTGGGGAGCGGGTGTTTTTCGACCACGCCATGGGCGTGGTGATGGGTGAGACCGCCGAAATCGGTGACGGTTGCACCATTTACCAGGGCGTGACGCTGGGCGGTACATCGCTGTACAAAGGCACCAAACGGCACCCGACGCTGGGTAAAAATGTGTTGGTGAGCGCTGGCGCGAAAATTATGGGCGGCTTCACGGTGGGCGACAACGCAAAAATCGGCGCCAATGCCGTGGTGATCAAGCCAGTGCCTGCAGGCGCCACGGCGGTTGGCATTCCGGCCCGCATCATCATGCCAAAGGCCAGCGAAGCCAGCGGTGATGCAGCCATGGCCAAGGGCTTTTCAGCCTACGGCATTACCCACGATGACATGGACCCGATGAGTCAGGCCATGAAAGGGCTGATTGACACCGCCTCGGCGCAGGACCATCAAATTGCGCTGCTTTGGAAAGCCATCGAAATTCTGCAGGTCGACCGCCAGGTTGGCGATTGCGTTCCGCTGGATGCGGCGCTGAAGGAATGCTTCGAGGCCGAGCGCATCACGCAGCTGGTTGGCAAGTAGCCAATTGCGGCTTCAGCGAAGCAGCTTTGGGTGCCAGTGAGCGGGCAACCAGCCCAGGTGCAGGATGACTTGAAAAAGGCCCTCAATATACCCAAATTGGGTTTATTGAGGTCCAAAAACCGGTCAAAAACCAAAAAAACCGGTTAAATTGGCCTCTATCCCTAGTATCTATTATAAAGTATGCTATTGTAGATATAGCAATCTGAATCCAGATAATTTGACCCGACTAAAGCACTTCACTCGCGAAATCTGCCAACCGTGAGCGCTCGCCGCGCGCCAGCGTGATGTGCCCACCATGCGGCCAGCCCTTGAACTTGTCCACGGCAAAAGTCAGTCCCGAAGAGCCTTCAGTAAGGTAGGGCGTGTCGATTTGCGCCAGATTGCCCATACAGACAATCTTGGTGCCCGGGCCAGCGCGCGTGATGAGGGTCTTCATCTGCTTGGGGGTCAAATTCTGCGCCTCGTCAATGATGACGTACTTGGTCAAAAAAGTGCGGCCGCGCATGAAGTTCATGCTCTTGATTTTGATGCGGCTTCGAATCAGCTCGCTGGTGGCGGCACGGCCCCATTCGCCGGCATTGGTGTCGGTTTTGCCCAAGACTTCCAGGTTGTCGTCCAGTGCGCCCATCCACGGGCCCATTTTTTCTTCCTCGGTGCCGGGCAAA
>JANMCB010000293.1:0-1536 GCA_031360805.1 Rhodoferax sp. | reverse complement strand
GGGCCGAGCCACTGAAACGGCGAGGTGCGCTGTGAAAACACCGGGTCAGTCAGGATGCGCACGCCGTCAATTTCGACCAACACACTGGCGTGGCCCAGCCACCAGGCGCGCAGGCCGGACAGCGGCCTCGCGGCCAATGGGCTCGCCGACATCGCGAGCACTGGCACCTCGAAGCCGGGTTCGCGCACCTGTTCACCCATATAGGCTTTGAGTTCCCCCAGCACCGACATATTGCTCACGTAGGGTGGCGAGTTCTCAAAACGCCCGTTGATGAACTGTTTGGACTGGCGCATGCGCTCCAGTCGCGCGCCCTCAGGCACGCCGCCAAAGCCGGGCAACTGGTAGATCAACCAGCCTCCCAGCGCGAGCAGCACGCCCAGTGCGAGCAGTACCACGGCGACTCGTTTGAGATGTTTCATCGGTGGTTCAGGGGTTGAATTGACCGGGCTGGTAGCGCGCAGCGGTGAGCCCGTCCATGCTGATATCGGGTTTGCGGCCAGAGATCAGGTCGGCCATCACGCGGCCGGTACCGGCGGCCATGGTCCAGCCCAATGTGCCGTGGCCGGTGGCCAGGTACAGGTTGGCAATGGGGGTGCCGCCCAATATCGGCGTGCCGTCTGGCGTCATGGGCCGCAAACCGCACCAAAATTTGGCTTGGGCTACGTCACCCCCCTTGGGAAACAGGTCGGTCACCACATGGTTGAGCGTGGCGCGCCGGGCCTCGCGCAGTTTCAGGCTGAAGCCCGCGAGCTCTGCCGTTCCACCCACGCGGATCCGTTCGCCCAGGCGGGTCACGGCCACCTTGTGCGACTCGTCCATGATGGTGGATTCAGGCGCGAACCTGGCGTCGGCAATGGGCAAGGTAAGTGAATAGCCTTTGACGGGGTATACCGGCAAGTGAAGACCCAAAGGCCGGACCATTTGCGGCGAATAGCTGCCAAGTGCGACCAAATAAGCATCAGCTGTCAGCGCCCCGGCACTGGTGTGCACACTGGTAACTTTCCTGCCCACCGCTTCCAGACCTTTGATCGCCGTGTCGAAGCGAAACTTGACGCCAAGTTGCTCAGCCATTTTGGCGATATTTTGAGTGAACTTGAAGCAGTCGCCAGTTTCATCACCCGGCAAGCGCAAGGCGCCTACAAACTTCTCTTTCACCAGCGCCAAGGCTGGCTCATACCTGCAATAGCCCGCTCGATCCAGCACTTCAAAGGGCACTTTGTATTCTTTGAGAATTTCAACATCTTTGCCAATGGCGTCAAGCTGTTTTTGGGTGCGAAACAACTGAATGGTGCCCTGGGCGCGTTCGTCGTAGGCAATGCCGGTTTCGCGACGCAGGGCAATCAGGCAATCGCGGCTGTACTCGGCCAGGCGAACCATGCGAGCCTTGTTGATGCGGTAGCGCGCTTCGGTGCAATTGCGCAGCATCATGGCGCCCCAGCGCCACATGGCCATGTCCAGCATGGGCCAGATCACCAGCGGGCTGTGGTGCATGAGCATCCATTGAATGGCTTTGGCCGGTACGCCCGGCCCGGCCCA
>JANMCB010000291.1:0-1821 GCA_031360805.1 Rhodoferax sp. | reverse complement strand
ATGCGAAAGCACGCAATGGGGCATGGGCTACATTGCCCGTGGCGTCCTGAAATGATTGGCAGGAGGTATTGAAAGCATGAACACCCATTCCGGGCGATCAAACGCCCCAGCGGCGCACACCGCGCTGGCGCCAACGTCACTGCTGGCGCGCTTTTCTCGCATTCGGGCGGCGACTGAGGCGCTCGCGGCACCACTGTCCAGCGAGGACTGCCAGGTGCAGTCCATGCCGGATGCCAGCCCGGTCAAGTGGCATCTGGCCCATGTCACCTGGTTTTTTGAAACCTTCGTGCTCGAGCGTTTTGAGCCGGGCTTCAAGCCACATCACCCGGCCTTTCGCGTGCTGTTCAACAGCTATTACAACGCCGTGGGCGAGCGCCACCCGCGACCCGAGCGCGGGCTGTTGACCCGCCCCAGCCTGCACGAGGTCATGGAATGGCGCCAAGCCGTGAATCAACGCATGAATGCCCTGCTGCAAGGCGGCGCCCTGAATGGCGCCCGTGGGGCTGAACTGGCCGAAACGGTTGAGCTGGGTTTGCAGCACGAACAGCAGCACCAGGTATTGATCCTCACCGACGTCAAACATCTGCTGTCAGCCAGCCCACTGTTGCCCATATACCGAGAAGCCTGGCCGCTGGCGTCGGTCGCACCGACCCCCGCGCGATGGCTGGCGCAGCCGGGCGGGCTGGTCAGCGTTGGCCATGACGGAGGCGGTTTTGCGTTTGACAACGAGAGCCCGCGCCATTCGCAGTGGCTGCGGCCTTATGCCTTGATGAACCGCCTGGTCACCCACGGCGAATGGCTGGCCTTCATGCAGGACGGTGGCTACAGGGACGCGCGCTGGTGGCTTTCGGCTGGCTGGGACTGGGTGCAAACCCGCCAGATTGAAGCACCGCTTTACTGGCAGCGTTCGGGCAGGGGCACGGGGGCCGACTGGCACAGTTTTACCCTGCACGGGCTGGTGCCGGTTGATCCGCACACGCCAATTGTGCACATCAACTATTTTGAGTCCGATGCTTTCGCCAGGTGGCGCAGTGCTTCAGAGCGCGAGTTTGTCAATGCCCGCCTGCCCACCGAGTTCGAGTGGGAAGCCGCCGTCGCGCCAGACCTGGCCCAGCTTGCCACGCGGGCCAACTTTGTCGAGTCCAACGCACTGCACCCGATGCCGGTCGCGCGCAGCACGGCGGGTCTTTTGCAGGCGCTGGGTGACGTGTGGGAATGGACTTCCAGCAGCTACCAGGGCTACCCCGGTTACCGGCCCTGGGCCGGGGCGGTGGGCGAGTACAACGGCAAGTTCATGGTGAACCAGTACGTGCTGCGCGGCGGCTCGTGCGCCACACCCGCGTCGCACATGCGTGCGAGCTACCGCAACTTTTTCCCGACCGATGCCCGCTGGCAATTCAGTGGCCTGCGCCTTGCACGCGATGGCGGCTGACGCAACCGCCGACACCGCAAGCGCTGACAAGGCCCTGCCCTATGCGGGCATCCGGGTGGTTGAGTTCACCCACATGGTGATGGGGCCGACCTGCGGCATGGTGCTGGCCGACCTGGGCGCCGAGGTCATCAAGGTCGAACACGTTGCAGCCGGTGAGGGCGACACCGGCAAACAAGGCGACGCCACGCGCTACCTGATGGGTTCGGGTGCGGGGTTCTTCGCGCTGTTCAACCGCAACAAGAAAAGCCTGGCGCTCAACTTGAAATCGCCCGAAGGCCTGCAGGCGGCGCTGCGCCTGATTGCCAGTGCCGACATCGTCAGCGAGAACTTCAAGAGCGGCACCATGGCCCGCCTGGGGCTGGACTACACCAGCCTGAAGGCCTTGAACC
>JANMCB010000289.1:0-10655 GCA_031360805.1 Rhodoferax sp. | reverse complement strand
CGATGGCGCGGCGACTGGTTTAGGCGAATTCGTCACCTTCGGTTCAAATCGGGCCATGAACTTGTGTTTCTCTTCGGAACCGCCTCAATGGATACTGGGCAATCGCAGTACCCAGGTACGGCTGGCCCTGCCGCTTTTCGGTATAGCAGGGACCCGCACGATTGAGCAGGCTGCCCAGGCGGAACTGCCACCCCACGCCTTGATGCAACAGGCAGGCTTATCCGTCGCCAGGCTGAGCCTGGCGCTGGCTCCGCATGCGCAGACCATCTGGCTGGCCTGCGGGCCAGGTAACAACGGTGGCGATGGTCTTGAGGCCGCGATGCACCTTCGGCAATGGGGAAAAACACCGGTCGTGACATGGCTTGGCGACCCTGATCACGCGCCAGAGGATGCCAAATCGTCCTGGCAGCGGGCTGTGGGCGCAGGAGTTGCCTTCTCTGTGAAGCCACCCGAAAAATTTGACTTTTGCATTGATGCGTTGCTTGGCTTGGGCGCATCGGTGATATCCATGTCCGATCCGCGCACTGGCCGCGCCCATGATGGCCGCATGGCAAGTTGGATTGCCACCCTCAACGCGGGCCATGCCCCTGTTTTGGCGGTCGATGTGCCCACCGGCTTGAATGTGGAAACCGGCCAGGCGGGCACCCCGTGTGTTCAAGCAGACCACACGCTCAGCCTGGTCACGCTCAAACCAGGACTCTTCACAGGTGACGGCCGGGATGCCAGTGGCGAAATTTGGCTCGATACATTGGGAACCGTCTGCCTTTACCTGCCAGACGCGTGGCTGGCCGCCTCACCCATGCAGAGTGAGCGCAGGCACGCCTCGCACAAAGGAAGCTTCGGCGACGTCGCCGTGGTGGGTGGCGCAACTGGCATGACGGGCGCTGCATTGCTCGCAGCGTCAGCGGCACTGCATGGCGGCGCGGGGCGTGTTTTTGTCACGCTGCTGGACCACGCCGCGATGGCAGTTGACCACTCGCAGCCGGAACTTATGTTCAGACGAGTCGATGCGCTTGATCTTGCGGCGCTGACTGTGGTCTGTGGATGCGGCGGCGGTGCTTCGATGGCAGAACCGCTGTCAAACCTGTTGGCCAGCGCGGCACTTGCCGTCGTCGACGCCGATGCCCTGAATGCCATTGCGGCCGACCGACAGCTCAGAGCCGTGCTGGCCGCCCGCGCTGCCAAGGGTCAACAGACCATATTGACACCACATCCACTGGAAGCGGCTCGGCTCTTGGCAACGACTGCCTCGCAGGTTCAGCAAAACCGCCTTCAGGCAGCAGCGCAGCTTGCCAACGAGATCGGCTGCACCGTGGTGCTCAAGGGTTCTGGCACCGTGATTGCAGCGCCTGGGCAGGTTCCGGTCATCAATCCAACCGGCAATGCAAGACTTGCCACTGCGGGTACGGGCGATGTCCTGGCGGGCCTGGTGGGCGCGCGGATGGCTGCGCTGTCGGGCAAGGGCGGGGCTGGCGGCAGCGCCAGGGCGGCGCAGGTATTTCGTGCCGCCTGCGACGCGGTCTACCTGCACGGCCAGATGGCGGACCAATGGCCCGGCGGCACCGTGCTGACAGCCAGCGGCCTGGCCCGGTCTTTCTGGCGCAACGCTGCAAAATGAGAGCGCCTATTCGGCTATCGGGCTATCGGGCTATCGGGCTATCAGGTTTCGGACAAATTTGATTTTTCCAGTTTGATATCGCCAGTGATATCAAAAAATCATAACCTGGACTGAAATCCGGTCAAATTCTCAGAAAAACCGATTAAATATGCCTCTAGCCCTCGTATTATATAAATAGTTTGCTATATTATTTAATATTCATCATTCTGCTGCCGACCGCCTGGTGGCTGCCCCAACCGCACGGCGCCATAGTCCTTCAGCCCCGACCCACAAAGGGCATTTTGGTCGCCATCACGGTGTGAAACAGCACATTCGCTTCCAACGGTAAATTGGCCATGTACAGCACCGACTGCCCGACGATGTTCACGTCCATCAACGGTTCTATCGCAATTTCGCCATTGGCCTGCTGCACGCCCGTGGCCATGCGTTGGGCCATTTCGGTAGCCGCATTGCCAATGTCGATTTGACCGACGGCAATGTCGTACTTGCGGCCATCCAGTGCAGCCGTCTTGGTCAGGCCTTTGACGGCATGTTTGGTCGAAGTGTAGGCAATGGAATTGGGGCGCGGCGTCGTGGCTGAAATAGAGCCATTGTTGATGATGCGTCCACCCCGGGGCGTCTGCGCCTTCATGACCCTGAAAGCTTCCTGAATACACAGGAAGACGCCCGTCAAGTTGATGTCCACCACGTTTTTCCACTGCGCCAATGTCAGGTCCTCAAGCGGAATTCCGGGTGCGCTGACACCCGCATTGTTGAAGACCACATCAACGCGCCCAAAAGCTTTCACAGTTGTGGCAAACAGCGCTTTGACCGACTCGGGGTCTGACACGTCAGAAGGAACCGCCATTGCACGGTCGCCTGCCCCGCTTTGGGCGATGACTTCTTGCAGAAGTCCGCTTCGCCGACCGGCAAGCACCACCCGGTAACCGTCGTTGAGCAACGCCAGCGCCGCCGCTTTGCCAACACCACTGCCCGCGCCCGTGACGATGGCGACTTTTGAAATTTTTGTCATACCTGAAAGTTTCCTCTTGAAAATAGATGCTCTTCGTCAAGACCGTCGCCGTGCCTTGCCACCACCACCAGTTTTGCTGCCTTTGCTGCCTTTATCGCGGTCTTTTCCGACCGACTTGGACGTCCTGCCCGGCATCTTTGAAGCTTTTGCGGTAGCACCCGGGATATTTCGGGATGAGCGCGGTGTGGGGGTTTGAAAGGAGTCGCTCTCCTGGCCGCGCCGCGACGCCGGGTCCCGCCCAGGGTTTTCACGCCCCAGGCCCTTGTCGCGCAACGCGCCCTTGAGCAACTCTTCACCTTCGTGCACGAGTCGAAAATCGATTTTTCGGCCATCCAGGTCAACCCGGCTTACCTGCACCTGCACGCGGGTGCCAATCGCGTAGCGGATGCCGCTGCGCTCGCCGCGCAGTTCCTGGCGCGCTTCGTCAAAGCGGAAATATTCGCCGCCCAGCTCGGTGATGTGCACCAGGCCCTCGACGTACATGGCGTCCAGCGTCACGAAAATGCCAAAACTGGTGGCCGCCGTGACGACGCCGCCATATTCCTCACCCAGATGCTCGCGCATGTATTTGCATTTGAGCCAGGCTTCCACGTCGCGGCTGGCTTCGTCGGCACGCCGCTCGTTGGCGCTGCAATGCAGGCCGGCCGCCTGCCAGGCCTGGTTGTCGGCGCTGACTTTTTTCGGTTTTTGGCCGGGCTGCGCGACCCTCGCGGCAAGACCCTTTTCAAGCCGGCGCGACAATTTGGCGTGGGCTTCGCCGGGGGTGGGCAAATTGGGCAACTGGTATTTGCTTTTGCCCAGAATTGCCTTGATGACGCGGTGTACCAGCAAATCGGGGTAGCGCCGGATCGGGCTGGTGAAATGGGTGTAGGCGTCAAACGCCAAACCGAAGTGGCCGGCGTTAATGGGCGTGTAGATGGCTTGCGACATCGAGCGCAACAGCATCGAGTGAATTTGCGCCGCGTCGGGCCGGTCTTTGGTGGCGGCTGCAATCGCCTGGAATTCGCCTGGTTGGGGGTCGTCGCTGAGGCTCAAACCGACCCCAGTTGCCTTGAGGTACGCCTTCAAGGTTTCCTGCTTTTCCGGCGTGGGGCCCTCATGCACGCGGTACAGGCCGGGGTGTTTGCTTTGCAGGATGAAGTCGGCGCTGCACACATTGGCGGCCAGCATGGCCTCTTCAATCAGCTTGTGTGCATCGTTGCGGGTGCGCGGAATGATCTTCTCGATGCGGCCGCTCTCGTCGCAGATGATTTGGGTTTCAACCGTCTCAAAATCCACCGCACCACGCTTGTTGCGGGAGCTCAGCAAAGCGCGGTAAACATCGTGCAAATTAAGCAGATCCGGCACCCGGTCCTTGCGTTTTGCGGCTTCAGCGCCTTTGGTGTTGGCCAGAATCGCCGCGACTTCGTTATAAGTGAAACGGGCGTGGCTGAACATCACCGCCGGATAAAACTGGTAGGCCGACACGTCACCTTCGGCGCTGACGAACATGTCGCACACCATGCACAGGCGCTCGACATCCGGGTTGAGCGAACACAGGCCATTGGAGAGCTTTTCCGGCAACATGGGGATGACCCGGCGCGGGAAATACACGCTGGTGGCGCGGTCGTAGGCGTCCACGTCGATGGCCGAGCCGGTGGCCACGTAATGGCTGACGTCCGCAATGGCAACCAGTAGCCGCCAGCCTTTCAACGCATTTTTTCCACGGCCCTGGGTGGCCGGTTCGCAATAAACCGCGTCATCGAAATCGCGCGCGTCTTCGCCGTCAATGGTGACCAGCGGAATGTCGGTCAAATCAATGCGGTGTCTCTTGTCTGCCGGCAAAACCTTGTCGGGCAAGGTACGCGCCAACGCGATACAGGCATCCGAGAATTCATGCGGCACGCTGTATTTGCGCACGGCAATTTCGATCTCCATGCCGGGGTCGTCAATTTCACCCAGCACTTCCTTGACGCGGCCCACCGGCTGGCCAAACAGCGCGGGCGGCTCGATCAACTCGACCACCACCACCTGGCCCGGCTTGGCAGTACCGGTGCCGCCCTTGGGGACCAGGATGTCCTGGCCATAGCGCTTGTCCTCCGGCGCCACCAGCCAGACACCGCTTTCCTGCAGCAGGCGCCCAATGATGGGCTGCGGCGGGCGCTCAATGATCTCGACCACCCGCCCTTCGGGGCGGCCTTTGCGGTCGCTGCGCACAATGCGCGCCTTCACGCGGTCTTTGTGCAAGACGGCGCGCATTTCGTTGGGCGGCAAATAGATGTCCGGACCGCCGTCATCGCGCGACACAAATCCATGGCCATCACGGTGGCCCTGAATACTTCCTTCAACTTCGTCCAGCAAGCCGCTGGTCTGGCTATTATTTTTGATACAATCTCTTTCTTTCCTGAAATGCCCAGGTGGCGGAATTGGTAGACGCACTAGTTTCAGGTACTAGCGAGTAACTTCGTGGGGGTTCGAGTCCCTTCCTGGGCACCAATCGTGTGCTGCCATAAATCCAATTTTCGGGCGCATTGCGGCGTTGCAAATCCGCGCAATACTTGATGAGTATTGCTGTGGCTTGCGCCTTGCACTGCATCCCGAGAATTGAATTTCTGACAGCACACGACAACGTTAATGAATGAGCGGTTTGAAAAAATTTTCGAACCGCTTTTTTATTGTCCGCATGAAATTTGAACCTCCCAAAATTCATGCGTTTTTTCAGATTGGCAAAGCCACCAGGTCGTGCCCTTGCGTCCCGACAATCCGCGCTTTGGTGAATTCACCCACTTTAAGCGTCTTGCTGATTTTCTCGGGGGGCAACAGCCTCACTGTGCCGTCAATCTCTGGCGCATCGGCGTAGGTTCTGCCGACCCCTCCTTTTTTACCCAGGCCCGGCGCTGAATCAACCAGCACCTGCATGGTCGCGCCGACGCGTTTTTGCAGCTTGACGGCAGACACTTGTTCCGCCACCGCCATGAAGCGGGCACGGCGCTCTTCCCGCAGTTCTTTGGGCAACATGCCGCCAATGGTATTGGCAACTGCGCCATCGACCGGGCTGTAGGCAAAACAGCCGGCGCGGTCAATTTGGGCTTCTTTCATGAAGTCGAGCAAGTGTTCAAACTCAGCCTCCGTCTCACCCGGGAAACCGGCAATGAAGGTGCTACGGATGACGATTTCGGGGCAGTTTTCGCGCCACTGCTGAATGCGTTCCAGGTTGCGTTCGCCACTGGCCGGGCGCTTCATGCGTTTGAGCACGTCCGGGTGGCTATGCTGCAATGGCACGTCCAGATACGGCAGCACTTTGCCGGTGGCCATCAGGGGCAGCACGGCGTCCACACTGGGGTACGGATAGACGTAATGCAAGCGCACCCAGGCGCCATAAGGCTCGGCGATCTCACCCAGCGCCTGCACCAGTTCCAGCATGCGGGTCTTGACGGGTTTGCCATCCCAGAAACCGGTGCGGTATTTGACATCCACGCCGTAGGCAGACGTGTCCTGGCTGATCACCAACAGCTCTTTGACACCGCCTTCAAACAGTGCGCGCGCCTCATTGAGCACATCGCCAATCGGGCGCGAGACCAGATCACCCCGCATGGACGGAATGATGCAAAAGGTGCAGCGGTGATTGCAGCCTTCGCTGATCTTCAAATAGGCGTAATGGCGCGGCGTGAGCTTGATGCCAGCCAAGCCAAAGGTGTTGGGCACCAGATCAATAAATGGATCGTGCGGCTTGGGCAAATTCAAGTGCACCGCGTCCATCACCTCCTGCGTCGCATGCGGGCCGGTGACGGCCAACACGCTGGGGTGCATTTGGCGCACCAGATTGCCGCCGTCGGCGCCGGATTTGGCACCGAGGCAGCCAGTGACTATGACACGGCCGTTCTCGGCCAGTGCCTCGCCAATCGTGTCCAGGCTTTCCTTCACGGCATCATCAATGAAACCACAGGTATTGACGATGACCAGATCCGCACCCTGGAAGGTCTTGGAGGTTTGATAACCCTCAGCGCTCAGTTGCGTGAGGATCAACTCGGAATCGGTCAGCGCTTTGGGGCAGCCCAGGCTGACGAAGCCGACTTTGGGGATTTTGGGGGCTTGGATGGGGGGTGGGGACAGGACTTCGCTCATGCCGCTATTGTCCCAGCAATTTTCATGGGCGCTTTACGCCAAAGGTACCCAACATCTGTTCGGTCTGCTTTTGCATCTGTTCCTGAACCTGCGCAAACAGATTTTGGGATTGCTCCAGGTTTTTGCCCATCAAACCCTGCATCATCGGTGACTGCAAGCCCATGAACTGTGACCAGACTTCCGGCGTGAGCTTGCCAGACTGCTCACCCAGGCGCGACTGCATCTCAACCATGGTTTGAATGCTTTTTTCAAGGAAACCGCCCATGAACCCCTGCATGGTGTTGCCGTAGAACCGGATCACGTTGGCCAACACCTCGGGCGTGAACATCGGTGAGCCATTGGCTTCTTCTTCCAGGATGATCTGCAACAGGATGCTGCGGGTCAGATCGTCGCCGGTTTTTGCGTCACGCACGACAAATGGTTCGCTGTCCATGACCAGCTGCTTCACTTCAGACAGGGTGATGTACGACGACGTGTCGGTGTCGTACAAACGGCGGTTGGGATACTTCTTGATGACGCGCTTTGCGTTGCGGACCTCATTGGCGTTTTTATTTTGCATGGCAAACTCCTTCGGCTTTCTCCCTGGCACAGACCAATGCTGACTCATCACCGATGAAATTCAATATTGCACTGCAACACATTCTAGAGATAGAGAGGCTTTCGCACACATCAGGAATACCCTCAGGCGCACAAGCAAGCCACAGGCAAACCGCATGCAAACATAACCAACCTTCGGCCTCAACCAGCTCCGGTGCGTGGGGAGCAGGTGCAACATTCAGGACGCACGGGGTACGCCAAAAATATGGACAAATTGAGAAGATTGGTAGGCGCGAATGGACTCGAACCATCGACCCCCACCATGTCAAGGTGGTGCTCTAACCAGCTGAGCTACGCGCCTATAAAAATCGACCCGGGCTGTTCCGGGAAGCCGCAATTGTAGCAGCAATCGCGCCGGCTTTCTGGCCGCCAACGCATCCGCGATAATTTGCCGACGCAGCAGGCTGCAACGCAATCATTCAACACAACTGGAGTACCCATTATGGACATCGCAGGTAAGGTTTTCATCGTCACGGGCGGCGCATCAGGTTTGGGCGAAGGCACGGCCCGCATGCTGGCCAGCAAAGGCGGCACCGTGGTGATTGCCGACATGCAGGCGGAAAAAGGTGAGGCTGTCGCCAAGGAGATTGGTGGCGCCTTCGTGAAGTGCGACGTGACCAGTGAAGCCGATGGCCAGGCGGTGGTGGCCAAAGCCGTCAGCCTGGGCAAACTGATGGGCCTGGTCAACTGCGCCGGCATTGCTTCTGCCGAAAAAACCGTCGGCAAAAACGGTCCGCACAATTTTGAAGCCTTCAAGCGCACCGTCACCATCAACCTGATTGGCAGCTTCAACATGATTCGCCTGGCGTCCGACGCCATGTGCAAGAACGAGCCTGAAGCCACTGGCGAGCGCGGCGCGATGATTTCCACGGCTTCCGTTGCAGCCTATGACGGCCAGATTGGCCAGGCGGCTTACAGCGCGTCCAAAGGCGGCGTGGTTGGCATGACGCTGCCGATCGCCCGTGACCTGTCGCGCAACGGCATTCGCAACATGACGATTGCGCCGGGCATCTTCGGCACGCCGATGATGGCCAGCATGCCCAAGGAAGTTCAGGACTCGCTGGCGGCAGCAGTGCCGTTCCCGTCGCGCCTGGGCACGCCGCTGGACTACGCCAAACTGGCTGTGCACATTTTTGAGAACGACATGCTCAATGGTGAAGTGATTCGCCTGGATGGCGCGATCCGCCTGGCACCGCGCTAATAGCCTGAGGTCCGAATTGCCCTCAAAAAAATAACCTGCGGGTTAATTTTTGAGGAAATTTGGCTGCTTTTTTGCGAAAAACCGATAAAATATGCATCTAGACCTCGTATTTATTAAATAGCTTGCTATATTTATAGCAGCAATTAATGCTTCAATCCGTTTGCTTCGTTTTGACTTGTTTGTTCGCCATCGGCCTCCCCATTCACCGTGTCAATCCCCCAGTCCTTCATTCAGGAGCTTCTGTCCCGCGCTGACGTGGTGGACATCGTGGGTCGCTACGTGCAGCTCAAAAAGGGCGGCGCCAACTTCATGGGCCTGTGCCCATTTCACGGCGAAAAATCGCCCTCCTTCAGCGTCAGCCCTACCAAGCAGTTCTACCACTGCTTTGGCTGTGGAAAGAACGGCAATGCCATCAGCTTTCTGATGGACCACGCGGGCATGAATTTCGTCGAGGCCGTCAAGGACCTGGCCCAGCAATATGGCATGCAGGTGCCCGAAGAGGATGCCAGCCCGCAAGACCGCGCCCGCGCGCAGGAACAGCGGCAAAAGCAGACCACCCTGAACGATGTGCTTGAGAAGGCCGGTGAAGCCTACCGCAGTCACCTCAAGGACTCGCCACGCGCTGTTGACTATTTCAAGGGCCGGGGCGTCAGCGGCGAGGTCGCCAGACAATACGGCCTGGGCTATGCGCCCATGGGCTGGCGCAGCCTGGCCAGCGTGTTCCCGCACTATGACGACCCGCTCCTGGTCGAAAGCGGCCTGGTGATCCTGAACGCTGACGACTCAGAAGACGAAAAGCGTTACGACCGGTTCCGTGACCGGGTGATGTTCCCGATCCGCAATGTCAAAGGCGAATTCATCGGGTTTGGCGGGCGCGTGCTGGGTGACGAGAAGCCAAAATACCTGAACTCGCCCGAAACGCCGGTTTTCAGCAAGGGCCGCGAACTGTACGGCCTGTTCGAAGCGCGTCAGGCGCTGCGCGAGCACGGCTACGTGCTGGTCACCGAAGGCTACATGGACGTCGTGGCACTGGCGCAGCTTGGGTTCCCCAATGCCGTGGCCACGCTGGGTACGGCCTGCACGACCGAACACGTGCAAAAACTGTTTCGGTTTACCGACTCCGTCGTGTTCAGCTTTGATGGTGACAGCGCTGGTCGGCGCGCGGCGCGCAAGGCGCTGGATGCCGCACTGCCTTTTGCCAGCGACGTGCGCAGCGTCAAATTCCTCTTTCTGCCGGCTGAGCATGACCCCGACAGCTTTATCCGCGCGCATGGCAAAGACGCGTTCTCGCGCTATGTCTCCGAGGCCGTTCCCTTAAGCCGTTTCCTGATCGACGCGGCCCGCGATGGCTGCGACCTCAACACCATCGAAGGGCGCTCGTTGCTGGCAAGCAATGCCAGACCCCTTTGGACGCAATTGCCCGATGGTGCACTCAAGCGCCAGTTGCTCACTGAAATTGCCAACCTGGTGCAACTGGCTGGCCGCGAACTGACCGACCTCTGGATGCCGAAGCCGCCAATACCCGAATACGCCAAAACCGGGCACTTCAAAAAAGGCGGCCACGCCCGGTCAAACGGTGATGCCCCAGGTTCAGGCGCAGCGTCTTCCTTTGCCTATCGGCCCGCTTTGGGCCCGCGCATGAACGCCCGCTCGTTGCCCGCCAGCCGAGCAGACCATGTACTGCGCCTGCTGCTTGGGAACATGGCTGCGTGGGACCGGCTCTCCAACGAGGAACACAGCATGCTTTGCGAGCAGCCACCACCCCATGGTGCACTGTTTGCATGGCTGGACTCGCAGTCGCACGAGCATGGCCCGCAACCCTGGGGCGCCGTGCGCGAGGGACTGCGCGGGCATGACAGCGAAGCGCTGGCACTCAAACTCATGAGCGGCCCCGAACTGGATGCCGACCCGAACGATGCCGAATCCGGGCAGGAACTGCGCCAGTTGCTCAACCGCATGCTGGTCGAACGGATCAATGCCCAGCAGATCGAGGCCATAGAAGCCTCCAAGGCTGACCCTGGCGCCCTGCTGCGCTACCGTGAGCTGCAATTGCGCAAACAGGCGCTTGAAGCCAGCACGCGCCCGGGTTAAAGGCCGGTATCGCAACTTCTGACTTGAAAATT
>JANMCB010000279.1:0-2220 GCA_031360805.1 Rhodoferax sp. | reverse complement strand
CGCAACCTGGCGGCCTTGCAGCAAATTCCATCGGCTGCACTGGCCGACCTGGCGCCCGATAGCCAATACGTGGCTAGGTTGTACCAGGATGCGCTGGCCGTTGACAGCGAGTGGCTCAATCAGGCCCAGTCGCATGAGTTTCTGCGTGCGTACGGCATTCCCACCGTTGCGACCCGCATGGTCAGTGATGCTGACGAAGCTGCCGCCAGCGCCAACGAGATCGGCTTTCCGGTGGCGCTCAAAATCGTTTCGCCGCAAGTTGTCCACAAATCCGACGTCGGCGGTGTCGTGCTGGGCCTGGCGTCTGGCGCAGAAGTCAAAGCCGCAGCGGCCAAAATGAGCGAACAGGTAGCACGCCTCAAGCCGCAGGCGACGCTTCTGGGCTTTACGGTGCAGGCTATGGCAAAAAGGCCGGGCGCACACGAGCTGATCATCGGTATCGCTAGCGATCCGGTGTTTGGCCCGGTGATGCTGCTGGGCAGTGGCGGCACGTCGGTCGAGCTGAAGCAAGACCATGTGGTCGCGCTGCCCCCGCTGAACGCCACGCTGGCGCAGGACATGCTGGACCAAAGTGGCTTGGGAGCCTTGTTGGCAGGTTACCGTGGCAAGGCGCCTGCCAACACGGCCGCGCTGCTGGATACCCTGTTAAAGGTGTCGCAAATGGCTTGCGATCTGCCTTGGCTGGCCGAGCTGGACATCAACCCGCTGTGGGTTGACGAAGCCGGGGTACTGGCGGTCGACGCCAGGGTGCGGCTGCGCCCAGTGACTGCGGGCGAGGCAAGCCGTCTGGCGATCCGCCCTTACCCGTCCCAACTGGAGGCTGCGGCTCACATCAACGGCACCGACCTGTTGCTGCGTCCGATCCGACCAGAAGATGCGCAACGCATGATGGCCTTTTACGCGCTGGCTACACCAGACGACATGCGACTGCGGTTCTTCATGTCGCAGCGAGAAGTGCCCAGATCACAGCTGGCGAGATTCACGCAAATCGACTACGACCGGGAAATGAGCTTTATTGCGATTGCGCCGACCGCCAGCGGCGAAATGGCAATGGTGGCCGAGGTGCGGGCCCTGTGCGATCCGGACAACCAGCAGGCTGAGTTTGCCATTCAGGTGGCCACCGCCTGGCAAGGCAAAGGCCTGGGTCGCCTGCTTTTGGAGAAGATGATCGATTACCTTCGCGGGCGCGGGACCCTGGTACTGACAGGCCAATGCCTTTACGAAAACGCAGGCATGAAGACGCTGGCGCGCCAGCTCGGCTTTACAGTTGCCAGCGGGCCAGCCCCCGACGTGAAAACCATGACCCTGCCACTCAACACTAGGGCTCCAGTGGCTCGACCAGGCCATGTTTAATCGCGTAGCGGATCAACTCGCTCTGGTTCTGCAGTCCCATCTTTTGCATCAGGTTGGCTTTGTGGGTGCTGACAGTTTTGACCGACAGGTTGATCTTGCCCGCGATGTGCGTCACCGACATGCCGCCCACCAGCAGGCGCAGCACCTCGATTTCGCGCTCGGTCAAGCTCTCGTGCGGAAGTACCGCGTGGCCCGGCATGGCGTGCAAAGCCAACTGCTCGGCCACTTCGGCGCTGATGTAGGCGCCGCCCGAAGCGATCCTGCGAATCGCCTGGACCAGTTGCTCAGGCGCGCTTTCCTTGGTGAGGTAGCCGCTGGCGCCAGACTTGATGGCGCGTACGGCGTATTGCATTTCCTGGTGCATGCTCAGCACGAGGATGCGCAGTTTGGGCTGTTCAGCATGCACCAGCTTGATGACTTCCATGCCGCTTCGTCCTGGCATCGACAGGTCAAGCATCAGCACGTCAAAGCTCAAGTCGCGCACGCATTGCATCACTTCGACGCCGTCCCTGGCCTCGGCCACGACTTGCAGGCCCTCGGCGGCAGACACAATTCGCTTGAGGCCTTCGCGCACGATGGCGTGGTCGTCTGCAATCACAATCCTGATCATCCTGGCGCTTTCCTTTGGGTTGCGCCATGGCGTCACATAACGCCTGGCTGCCGCATCGCCCTATGCTACACGGCCAGCGCAGTCCCGCATCAGGCGCAAAGCACCTGCGGCGGCCGGGGCGCGAAAGATACAGTGCCCGCTACTTCTTGATGACCATTTCATTGTTGACGCTGGTCACCCCTTCGATCCCTTTGGCGATCAAGACCGCCCGGTCAATCTGCGTCTGGCTGTTGACAAAACCGCTGAGCTGCACTTCC
>JANMCB010000175.1:0-5141 GCA_031360805.1 Rhodoferax sp. | reverse complement strand
TTAAATCAATATCACCTGTGATATGACATGTCGGCAAAAATTCAGGAAAACGGGCTTTTTTCCCATTTTGGACAACAAATATGCCTCTAGCCCTCGTATTACATTAATAGTTAGCTAGCTATTTTATAGCTCCAGTTTTTCACCTCCGGCAGATCGTCACCATGTTCGCTGATGTAGCGCTTGTGACGTTTCATCGTCGCCGTGTAACGCGCCGTCTCAGCCTCCACCTGTGCGGCAAGGCGCGGAATTCTACTGATGGCATCCAGTGCCAGTTGGTAACGGTCCAGGTTGTTCAGCACCACCATGTCAAATGGGGTGGTGGTGGTGCCCTCCTCCCGGTAACCGCGCACGTGGATGTTGTCGTGGTTGCGCCGGCGGTAAGTCAGCCTGTGGATCATGGCCGGATAGCCATGGAAGGCGAAGATCACTGGTTTGTCCGCCGTGAAAAGCGCGTCGAATTCAGGGTCTTGCAGGCCATGAGGATGGTCTGAGGGCGGCTGCAGCACCATCAAGTCCACCACATTGACAAACCGGATGCGAATGTCGGGCACATAGGCGCGCAGCAGTGTCACCGCAGCCAGGGCTTCAAGCGTGGGCACGTCGCCAGCGCAGGCCATCACCACGTCGGGCCCGGCAGGCCCAGTACCATTGGCAGCGCCCGCCTCGTTGCTGGCCCAGGCCCAGATGCCCGCACCCGCCTTGCAGTGGCGCACGGCCGCATCCATGTCCAGCCACTGCGCCTGGGGCTGTTTGCCGGCGATGATCAAGTTGACGTAGTTGCGGCTCTGCAGGCAGTGGTCGGTGACCGACAGCAGGCAGTTGGCATCGGGCGGCAGGTAGATGCGCACAATGTCGGATTTCTTGTTCGCCACATGGTCGATGAAGCCCGGGTCCTGGTGGGAAAAACCGTTGTGGTCTTGCCGCCAGACATGCGAGGTGAGCAGGTAGTTCAGCGAGGCAATGGGCCTGCGCCATGGAATCTGCTTGCTGACCTTCAGCCATTTGGCATGCTGGTTGAGCATGGAATCAATGATGTGGATGAAGGCCTCGTAACACGAGAACAGGCCGTGGCGCCCGGTGAGCAGGTAGGCTTCGAGCCAGCCTTCGCACAGGTGCTCGCTCAACACTTCCATGACGCGGCCCTCATGGCTCAGCTTGATATCAACTTCTTCCACCTCGGCCATCCAGGCCTTGCCAGTCACTTCAAAAACCGCATCCAGGCGGTTCGATGCAGTCTCGTCCGGGCCAAAAACCCTGAAATTCCGCTGGGCCAGATTGAGCTTCATCACGTCGCGCAAAAACCCGCCCATCACCCGCGTGGCTTCTGCATCAACATGGCCGGGCGCAGGCACTGCCACCGCGTAGTCACGGAAATTGGGCATGGCCAAGTCTTGCAGCAGTCCGCCGCCATTGGCATGCGGGTTGCAGCCCATGCGCTCCTGGCCGCTGGGAGCGAGCGCGGCAAACTCATCCCGGAATCGGCCTGCGTCATCAAACAGGTCCTGCGGGCGGTAACTCCGGAGCCAGTCGTCGAGTTGCTGCAAATGCTCGGGTGTTTTGAAATCGGCAATCGGCACCTGGTGCGCACGCCAGGTGCCTTCCACCGGCTTGCCATCCACAAACTTCGGCCCGGTCCAGCCCTTGGGGGTGCGCAAAACAATCATCGGCCAACGTGGGCGCTGGACGGTTTCACCGGCAGGTGCCGACCGAGCCTCGAATTGAATCCGTTGAATTTTTGCAAGCACCAAATCCAGCGTGCCAGCCAGGCTTTGGTGCACCTGCAAGGCATCGTCACCCTCGACAAAAAACGGCTCATGGCCGTAGCCGCGCATCAGGTCCCCCAGCTCTTCCTGGCTGATGCGCGCCAGCACGGTGGGGTTGGCTATCTTGAAGCCGTTGAGGTGCAGGATCGGCAACACTGCGCCATCGCCGACCGGATTCAAGAACTTGTTGGAGTGCCAGCTTGCCGCCAGCGCGCCGGTCTCTGCCTCGCCGTCGCCAATCACGCAAGCGACGATCAGGTCCGGGTTGTCGAACGCGGCGCCATACGCGTGCGCCAGCGAGTAACCCAGTTCGCCGCCTTCGTGGATCGAACCCGGCACTTCGGGCGAGACGTGGCTGGGAATGCCGCCCGGCCAGGAGAACTGGCGAAACAGGCGCTGCAAGCCTGTGCGGTTGCGTTCAATCTCGGGGTAGTGCTCAGTGTAGGAGCCTTCCAGATACGAATTCGCCACGATGCCGGGGCCACCATGGCCCGGGCCGATGACGTACATCATGTTCAGGCTATATTGCTTGATCAGCCGGTTCAAATGCACGTAAAGCAGGTTCAGGCCCGGCGTTGTGCCCCAATGCCCCAGCAAGCGCGGCTTGACGTGGGCCAGCGTGAGCGGCTCTTCGAGCAGCGGGTTGTCTTGCAGGTAGATTTGGCCCACCGACAGGTAGTTGGCAGCGCGCCACCAAGCGTGCATTTTTTGCAAAAGCTCGGGCGGCAGGGCATCAGGCATGGGGGTCCTTCAGGTGGATAGGGTTCGCCTCACTTATAAAGACCTTGAGCGTTGTTGGTCTGTGCGCCAGCGCACGCTCCCCCGGGCAAGCCCGGTTTGCCGCAAAGATTGCCCTGTTTTCCTAATGCTCATGCCGATGGTGCGCGTCCGGAAAGTGCGCGTGGGTGTGTGCAATCGATAAATGCTGGTGCAGGTGGCGATGGCTTGCGCCCGGCAGTACGGGAGCAAGCGCACCCGCATGGTCATGGTCATGATGCGCATCTGCGCCCGCACCGCCTCCATGGGTGTGTTCATGGTCGTGCGTCAACGGCTCGTGCAAGTGGGCGTGTTCATGGTGCTCAGTCAAATGCAAAACCACGCCGATAGCCATCAAGGCGCCGCCCAGCAGCAAGGGAAGCGTCATCGCCTCACCCAGCAAGGGTAACGCCAGCAAGGCACCGGCAAATGGCGCGATTGAAAAGTAGGCGCCCGTGCGTGCAGTGCCCAACTGGCGCAGTGCCAGCACAAACAGGACAAGGCTCGCGCCATAACTTGCAAAACCCAACAGCATTGCTTGCACGGCATGGCCAGCAGATGGCAACGCAGCGCCTGCCAGCAAGGCAAGCGCAAGGTTGACGCTGCCTGCCACCAGGCCTTTGCTCATGGCGATGAAACCGGCATCCAGCAGCGAGACTTTTCGCGTCAGGTTGTTGTCGATGGCCCAGGCCAGGCAGGCGGCAACGATCAGCAAAGCAGACACGGTGCCGCCACCGCCCATGGCAACGGTTGCGCCACTGATCGCGCCGGGGCTGCGCGGCCAACTCAACACGACTCCACCCGCGACAATTGCCAGCATGCCCAGAGCAATGCGCCGGTCAAAATTCTCCTTGAAGACGAACCACGCGAGCAGCGCCGTCAGCACGCCTTCACTGTTCAGTAGCAGCGATGCCGGTGCCGCGTTGTAACCGCTCAGGCCCAGCATCAGTAGCACCGGCCCGACTACGCCACCAGCCAGCACGGCGCCGCCCAGCCAAAACCACTGTTCACCCTTCGGCAACACGGCAGGTTCACGTCGGCGTTTGAATTGCAGCACCCGCACCATCGCCAGCCCCAAGCCGGACCCCAGGTACAGCAACGCGGCCAGCATCAGCGGATTGACGCTGGCCAGCAAAATCTTGGCCAGTGGCGTGCCCATGCCAAATAGAAACGCTGCTGCCAACGCGTACATCACACCTTGGTTCACATCGGACCACCATTTCTGCTTGTTGTGACCCATGCGCTCACCTTTGAGCTTGCCGTTGCGCGCAGGGAAAAAACAGGCTTGCAAAAGACTCTTCAGGCCGCAAGGATAAACGCAAATTCGTCCCTCAATCGTGCTCAAATCAACCAACCCTATCCCGCGCGATGTCGCTGATGCCCCCCAATGCCTGCAATGAGGCATCGGTCTCTTGAAAGAAAACATGTCAGCCCAATGCCAGCATGATGCGCCCGCAGCAGCACAAACTGCCGACCTGCCGCGTTACCGCCGCATCCTTTGGATCGCGTTGATCGTCAACGCCGCGATGTTTTTTGTGGAGTTGGCTGGCGGATACCGCTCGGGCTCCGTCAGCCTGCTGGCCGATGCCATCGACTTCGCGGGGGACGCGGCCAACTACGCTGTGTCGTTGGCCGTGCTTGCTGCAGCGCTGCCCTGGCGCGCCCGCGCAGCCCAGCTCAAAGCGGTATGCATGATCGGCTTTGGCCTGTTTGTACTGGGACGCGCCGCATGGGGCGCATGGACGGGTGCCATCGCACCCGACGCCAGCACTATGGGCGTGATCTCATTACTCGCTTTAGTCGCCAACATCGCCGTGGCCTGGATGCTCTACGCGTTTCGCGAAGGCGATGCCAATATGCGCAGCGTGTGGCTGTGCTCGCGCAACGATGCGTTTGGCAACCTGGCCGTGATGGCGGCGGCGTTGGGCGTGGCCGGCACGCGAACCGCCTGGCCGGATTTGGCAGTGGCAGCCATCATGGCCGCATTAGCCCTACAGGGTGGCTGGTCGGTGCTGCGCCAGGCAAGGGGCGAGTTGGCAACGGGACAGCATGACCATGCCCATTGAAGGCCAAGTTCGCAGAACAATGGCTCAAGAACGCCAATCGGCGCAGGACTTTAGTACCGTTTCTAGTCGCCCACGCATGTGGTTTTGCGTCAACTCTTTGGCAAAAACTTGAAAAAAACCGTTGAGGAATCCCCATGTACCAACTGATCAGCGCCACCCCCAGCCCCTACGCCCGCAAGGTGCGCATCGCCCTGGCCGAGAAAAGCCTGCCGTTCGAACTGCTGACCGAAGTGCCGTGGGACAGCACCACCAGCACGCCGCGCTATAACCCGCTGGAGAAGCTGCCCATCCTGCTGCTGGGCGACGGCACCAGCGTCTATGAATCCAGCTACATCCTGCAGTACCTGGAGCTCAAGCACCCGCAGGTGCCCCTGGTGCCCAAAGACATCGACGGCCACCTGGCCGCGCGCAAGCTTGAAGTGCTGTGCGATGGCGTGTGCGATGCCGTGGTGCTGTCGCTGTTCGAGAAAATGCGCGCAGGCGGCGGCAGCCCCGAATGGCTGGCCCGCCAGCGCCGCAAGATAGAAGGCGGCATGGCCGAGATGGCCCGGCTGGT
>JANMCB010000117.1:0-2935 GCA_031360805.1 Rhodoferax sp. | reverse complement strand
GTGCCCATTTCCAGGCCAATGATGCCGCCGCCAAGGATTAGCATGCGCTTGGGCACTTCTTTCAAGTCTAACGCGCCGGTGCTGTCCACGACACGCGGATCAACCGGCATGAAGGGCAGGCGCACGGCCTGTGAGCCGGCGGCGATGATGGCGTTTTTGAACTGGATGACTTTTTTGACGCCGGTTTTCTCCTGCCCCTGTGCGCCGGTGGTTTCTTCGACTTCCAAGTGATGCGCACCGACGAAATGGCCGACACCGCGCACGGTGGTGACCTTACGCATCTTGGCCATTGCGGCCAGCCCACCGGTGAGTTTTCCAATGACTTTTTCCTTGTGGCCGCGCAGGGTGTCAATGTTGACTTTGGGGACACCAAACTCAATGCCCAGTGCGCCAAGGTGGCTCACCTCATCCATCACTGCCGCCACATGCAGCAATGCTTTGGAGGGTATGCAACCCACGTTCAGGCATACCCCACCGAGCGTGGCGTAACGCTCTACCAGCACGACCTTGAGACCCAAGTCGGCGGCACGAAATGCGGCCGAATAGCCGCCGGGGCCGGCGCCCAGGACCAGCAGGTCACAGTCCAGATCGGCACTACCCGAAAAACTGGAAGGAGTAGTTGCGCTGGCTGAAATGGACGTGGCCGGTGGCGCTGCACGCACCGCCTCGGTCGCTTCAGCGCCTGACGCTTGCTGCGGTTGGTCGGTGGCCGCCGCAGGTGCTATTGCGGCACCCTCGGCTTCCAGCAACAGCACCACTGAACCCTCTTTGACCTTGTCACCCAGTTTGACCAGGACCGTCTTCACCACACCCCCGTGGCTTGACGGAATCTCCATCGAAGCCTTGTCGCTCTCGACCGTGATCAGGCTTTGATCCACCTTGACGGTGTCACCGGCCTTGACCATCAATTCAATAACGGTGACCTCATCGAAATCGCCAATGTCCGGAACCTTGATTTCCAATGCAGCCATGGTTGTCTCTCTTCCAATTCAGGATTTGTTTTTAAGTTTCATTGTGAATGTCTCGACGGGTCCACCAGAGTTTTTATCGAACTCGCAGCCCGCGTTCATGCCAACCAGGGCGATCTCGCGCGCGGTTTTGGTTTTGTCCCACACCGCATGCATGGCACCCAACGCAAAGCTGCGGCCCGAGCCAATGCCCCAGAACTCGTTGAATTCAAACACTTCGCGGTAACTGTACAGGCCATAGATGCCGGTGGCATTGGCCACGACAACGCTGAACTGGCTGGATTCATAGGGGTCGTTGTCGTCTTCCTTGGTTTGCAGGAAAAACGTGTCTTTCAACATGGGGTGCAGCTTGGTGAAAGTGTCGAACACCTCATCCTTGCTTCCCAACAACAGGTCCTTCTTCGGCAGAGCCAGCATGGTCTTTCTAAGCACGGGAAAGTGGGCGACTGTGCCCGCAATGCCTACGTAACTCGGACCTGAGGGCGTGTCTATCCTGAACAGCTTGCTATTCGCTTCAAAGCGGTTTGAAAGGCGCGTATCGCCAAACGTGACCAGCGTATCGGCGGCAATCGCGACTTGACCCGACTTTTTGACAACAACCACTGTGGTCATAGCAAAACGCGCCGGAAGTCTGTCAGGACCTGACCGAAGTACGCGTTGAAGCGCGCGGCAGCAGCACCGTCAATCACGCGATGGTCCCAACTCAATGACAGGGGCAACATCAGGCGCGGCTGGAAGGCCCCACCATTCACATTAGCGTCCCACTTGGGTTCGATCTGGCTCTTGCATACGCCCATGATGGCAACTTCAGGGGCGTTGATGATGGGCGTGAAATATCGACCGCCAATTCCGCCAAGAGAGCTGATCGTGAAGCAGGCGCCGCTCATCTCGCCAGGGCTCAATTTTCCGTCACGGGCTTTTTTGGCCAGTTCACCCATTTCGGTGGAAATTTGCATCACACCCTTTTTGTCGCAATCCTTGATGACTGGCACCATCAAACCGTTGGGTGTGTCGGCGGCAAAGCCAATGTGGTAATACTGCTTCAACACCAACTGGTCGCCCTCAATCGAACTGTTGAACTCTGGAAACTTCTTCAATGCGGCAACGCTGGCCTTGATCATGAACGCCAGCATGGTAAGTTTGATGCCAGCTTTCTCATTTTCCTTGTTCATGGCCACGCGGAAGGCCTCCAGGTCGGTGATGTCGGCGTCGTCGTGGTTGGTGACGTGCGGAATCAGGACCCAGTTGCGGTGCAGATTTGCGCCGCTGATTTTCTTGATGCGCGACATGTCCTTGCGCTCAATCGGACCGAACTTGCTGAAATCCACCTTGGGCCAGGCCAGCAGTCCCAGGCCGCCACCATCGCTCGCGGCAGACACTGCCTTGCCTTTGACTTGAGCCGCAATGGCCAGAGTTTGGACTGCACCACTCATGACAGATTTGGTGTAGCCCTGCACATCGGATTCGGTGATGCGGCCTTTGATGCCACTGCCCTTGACCTCATTCAAAGGCACTCCGAGTTCGCGCGCAAATTTGCGCACGGAAGGAGACGCATGGGGCAGACCCAGAGGTGCTGACACGGGATCGTGGGTCGGCAGAACGGCGGGCGTGGAAAGCGCAGCCACCGTGGGTGCCACGGCAGCTGGCGCAGCCGTCAAGGTGCTGGTCACCACTGGAGTCGGCGTTGGTGTTGCCTGCGTGAGGGTCGGCGCGCCGGAACCGGCCACACCTTCAAGCACGGCAATCAAGTCGCCAATATTGACCTTGTCACCCAGTTTGACTTTCAGCTCTTTGACTACACCGCCCGCGCTTGACGGGATCTCCATCGCTGCCTTGTCGGACTCCACGGTCATCAGTGATTGTTCGGCCTTGACCGTGTCGCCCACTTTGACCAGCAGCTCAATCACGGCCACATCCTTGAAGTCGCCAATATCAGGCAAGCGCACTTCAACCGGGCCAACACTTGC
>JANMCB010000334.1:0-3560 GCA_031360805.1 Rhodoferax sp. | reverse complement strand
AATGCAGGTCATGTTCTGACCCTTCTGGTTGATGATGGCGTCAATCGCCACAGCCGTTTTACCGGTCTGGCGGTCGCCAATGATCAGCTCGCGCTGGCCGCGACCGACCGGCACCATGGAGTCGATTGACTTCAAGCCAGTTTGCATCGGTTGATCAACTGATTTACGAGCGATCACGCCAGGCGCAACCTTTTCGATCACGTCGGTCATCTTGGCGTTGATCGGGCCTTTGCCGTCAATCGGCTGACCCAGCGCATTGACGACCCGACCCAACAGCTCGGGACCCACCGGAACTTCAAGAATGCGGCCCGTGCACTTGACGATATCTCCCTCGGAGATGTGCTCGTACTCACCCAAAATCACAGAGCCGACCGAGTCGCGCTCCAGATTCAGCGCCAGACCAAAGGTGGGCAGACCGTCTGAGCCAGCCGGGAACTCCAGCATCTCGCCGGCCATCACGTCGGACAGGCCATGAATGCGGCAAATGCCGTCGGTCACGGACACCACGGTGCCTTGGTTGCGAATGTCCGCACTGGCCGACAGGCCTTCGATGCGGCTTTTGATCAGTTCAGAGATTTCTGCGGGATTGAGTTGCATGACTCGTCCACCTTAATTTGTTTGGGTAAGTTAATTGCGCCAACGGTTTGAAGCAGAGCCTCAGGCCGTCAGTGCCACTTTCATTTGCTCAAGGCGTGCCTTGACCGATGTATCCAGCACCTCATCCCCCACCACAACGCGAATGCCACCAATCAAGTCGGGCTGCAATGCAACCGATACATTGAGCTTGCGCGCGAAGCGTTTTTCGAGTGCTGCAACGACCCCAGTCAGGGCTTCAGGCTCGATGGGAAATGCGCTGTAGACAACGGCATCCGAAGAGCCGCTTTGGGCGTTTATCAGTGCGCGAAACTGGTTGGTAATTTCCGGCATTGCGTTGAGGCGGCCGTTCTCAATGACGGTGCTCAAGAAATTCGTGCCCATGACAGGCAGACTCGTTTTGAGGAGCCCGCCAATCAGTCCAAGCAGTTGCTGCGACGTCGTTTTCGGGTTGTCAGAAAACGCCAGCAACTGCGGATTACCCGCAATGGCAGCGAGTTCATCAACCCAGGCGGACGCGTTGGCTTCAGCACCAGGGCTGGCTTTGACCGCCTTGTACAAAGCTTCTGCGTAAGGGCGCGCTATGGTTGCAATTTCGGCCATGGCGCGCTCTTACAGCTCGGTCTTCAGGCGGGACAACAAATCAGCGTGAACGCCAGCATTGACTTCCTTGCGGAGAATCTGCTCTGCGCCCTTCACAGCCAGCGCAGCGACCTGCTCACGCAGGGTCTCGCGGGCTTTTACGGTCTGCTGATCAGCGTCTGCCTTGGCAGCTGCAATGATCTTGTTAGCCTCTGTCGTGGCTTTGGCTTTGGCCTCTTCCACGATAGCTTGACCACGGCGCTCGGCATCGGCCAAGCGCACTGCGGTCTCGTTGCGTGACTTGGTCAGCTCGTCTTCCACGCGCTTGTTGGCGCTTGAAAGCTCGACTTTGGCCTTGTCAGCAGCGGCGAGGCCTTCGCCAATTTTGGCGGCGCGCTCGTCTAATGCCGCAGCAATTGGCGGCCAGACGTACTTCATCGTGAACCCGACCAAGATCAGGAACACGATCATCTGGACAATTAAGGTACCAGTAATGCTCACTTTTCACCTTTCCCCAAGGGCTCAAAGCCCAAAGGAATGACGTTATGAATGGACTTTGAACTTACTTTGGCAAGCTGGCCAACTGGGCCAGGAACGGGTTGGCTGTGGCAAACCACAAAGCAACACCGGTACCAATAATGAAAGACGCGTCGATCAGGCCGACCAACAAGAACATTTTGGTCTGCAACTCACCCATCAGCTCGGGCTGACGTGCGGCCGACTCAAGATATTTGCTGCCCATGATGCCGATGCCGATACAGGCACCCATTGCGCCCAGACCGATGATGAGGCCGGCGGCCAGTGCAACAAAGCTAATAACTTCCATGATTACTCCTAAAGGACTTGGTTGACGAGAAAAAAAGAAACGAGAACGAGGGTGCGCCAGGGCTAGTGCTTGTCATGCGCCTGTCCCAGGTAGACCAGGGCCAGCATCATGAACACAAAGGCTTGCAAGACGATGATCAAAATATGGAAGATGGACCACACCGTGCCCGCAATGATGTGCCCAATGGCCAGCCCAATGCCGGTGGCTGACAAGGACCAGGCGCCACCCATCAAGGCGATCAGTAAAAAGATGAGTTCGCCCGCGTACATATTGCCAAATAGCCGCATACCGTGTGAGACGGTCTTGGCGATGAACTCAATGATCTGCATGGCGAAATTGAACGGGTATAAGGCCCAGTGATTGCCAAAGGGCGCCGTGAACAGCTCATGAATCCAGCCGCCCAGGCCTTTGATCTTGATGTTATAGAACAGGCAGATCAGTAGCACGGCAACCGACATGCCCATGGTGATCGATAAATCAGCCGTAGGAACAACACGCAGATAAGCATGGTGCGGGTCGCCACCGAACATGGTGTAGACATACTTGGACAGCTCGGGCAGCAGATCCACCGGCAGCAGATCCATGCAATTCATCAGGATGATCCAGACAAAAATCGTCAGAGCCAGCGGCGCGACGAACTTGCGGCTCTCGGCGTTGTGCACGATGCCCTTGGCCTGAGAGTCGACCATTTCGACCAGCATTTCAACCGCAGCCTGGAAGCGCCCCGGCACGCCAGAGGTGGCTTTGCGCGCTGCCAGCCACAGCACCCAGCAGCCCAGAATGCCGAGTGTGATGGAAAAAAACAGCGAATCGAAACTGAAAACCGAAAAATCGACGACCGATTTTGGCTTGGCGTTTTGCAGATGCGTCAGGTGATGAATGATGTATTCACCTGAGGTCTGTACTTTTTCAGCGGCCATCTTTTAGTTGTCCAACAGTTAATCGTTATCAGTTAAACGTTTCTTGGGCGCCAACCAAAGCGACGCCCAATAAACTTGCATTGTTACCACCATGCTGACCAACATCGCCGGCCAGCTCAATCCATCAACCATCCTTGGCGCGGCAATCAACATTGCCATCGTCAAGGCAATCTTGACCATTTCCCACACAAAAACCCCGGCGATTCCGGTCGCAGCATTGATCGAGGTTAATCGACTGGTCAACCCGCGCACAAACGCAGCGCCCGGAATCACCACCGCCAACGCGCCGTAACCCGCCGACCAGCCTACGCTGACCTTCCCGCTCAAGCCCCACGCCACCAGGGCCACAGCCACGCCTGCCAGCGCCTGCACAGCAATGACGCGCCAGGACGAGACCGACGGGTTCTTCGCCCTCAGCTCCCGGGCTTGCTCTGCGGTGAATGGCTTGAAATCGCGCTCGTCAGCCGCTTTAGCAGCGTCGCCGTCAAAGCCAGACGCACCAACGATTTTCGTCATCAAAATTTCACCGGACTTATGTCTTGGGGCGCCTGCGTGAACCTGCACCCCAGAACTCATCTGCAATTACTGCAAAGCCTTCGATTATACGTAGAAACCCGCGCCAAACGGCAAACAATCTG
>JANMCB010000081.1:0-1999 GCA_031360805.1 Rhodoferax sp. | reverse complement strand
TTTGAAGCGGAACCCACCTGAAATGTTTGACTACATCATCATCGGCGCAGGCTCGGCTGGCTGCGTGCTGGCATCAAGGCTGACCGAAGACCCGAACGTCCGCGTTGCTCTGCTGGAAGCCGGCGGCGTTGACAGCAGTGTTCTGATCCACTGCCCGGCCGGGCTGGCGCTGATGGCCAAGGCCGGTGGCGACACCAACTGGCGGTTCGAGACCGTGCCCCAAGCTGGCCTGAATGGCCGCAAGGGCTACCAGCCGCGTGGGCGGGTGTTGGGCGGCTCCAGCTCAATCAATGCCATGATTTACGCACGGGGCCAGCACGCCGACTACGACCACTGGGCAGCAGAGGGTAACCCCGGCTGGTCGTTTGCCGAGGTGCTGCCCTACTTCAAGCGCGCCGAGCACAACGAGCGTGGCGCCGACGCCCTGCACGGCAGCGGCGGTCCGCTGAACGTGAAAGACCTCACCAGCCCGAACCGCTTTGGCCCGGTGTTTGTTGAAGCCGGTGTGCAGGCCGGTTTTGCGCACAACCGCGACTTCAATGGCCAAAGCCAGGACGGCGTGGGCATGTTTCAGGTGACCCATAAAAATGGCGAGCGCTTCAGTGCTGCCAAGGCCTACCTCACGCCGCATCTGGCGCGCCCCAACCTGCAGGTCATCACCGGTGCGCACACCACCCGCATACTGATGCAGGGCAAGCGCGCCACGGGGGTTGAATACAGCCAGAATGGCGAACTCAAACAACTCACCTGCACGCGCGAGGTGCTTTTGTGCGCAGGCGCGCTGCAGTCGCCGCAAATCCTGATGCTGTCGGGCATCGGCCCACAGGCGCAACTGGCGCAGCATGGCGTTAGCGTGGTGCATGATTTGCCCGGCGTTGGCCAGAATCTGCATGACCACCCGGACGTGGTGCTGGTCATGAACGCACCGCATTTGAAAGATTTGTTTGGCATGACCCTGGGCGGCCTGGTGCGGGCGATCAAGGGGATTTTTGAATGGCGCAAACTTCGCACCGGCATGCTGACCACCAACTTTGGCGAAGCCGGTGGTTTCATCAAGAGCCAGCCCAGCGAACCTGCGCCAGACATTCAACTGCATTTCGTGATTGGCAAGCTGGTCAACCATGGCCGCAAAACCACCTTTGGCCTGGGCTATTCATGCCACGTCTGCCTGCTGCGCCCGGTAAGCCGTGGCAGCGTGACGCTGGCAAGCAAAGACCCGCTGGCCGCGCCGCTGATTGACCCCAATTTTCTGGCTGAGAGCGACGACATGCAGCGCCTGGTGCGCGGCTTCAAGGTGATGCGCAACATCCTCGCGCAGCCCGCGCTAGCGAGTCAAGGCGGTATTGAATCTGCCGCGTCTGCCGATGTCAAGACCGATGCGCAAATCGAGCAGTTCATCCGCGAGCGGGCCGACACCATTTACCACCCGGTGGGCACGTGCCGCATGGGCAATGGGCCGGGCGACGTGGTCGACGCCACACTGCGGGTCCACGGCATCGAAGGCCTGCGCGTGGTCGATGCGTCCATCATGCCGCGCATCGTGAGCGGCAACACCAATGCGCCAACCATCATGATTGCGGAAAAAGCGGCCGACCTGATCAAGGCCAGCGCGGCTATTTCCGGTACCCTGGCCCGCAATCATGCTCCGTCATGAAACGCCAAATCAAAAAATAATTAACCTGCAGGTTAATTTTGTGACGAAAATGACCTCAGAATTGAGAAAACCGATAAAATTGACCTGTAGCTCTCGTGTTATATATAAAGTTTGCTATATATTAAATAGCAATCAATTCCGCAGAGGAATTCCATAGAGGTATCGCTTGCTCAACCCGCAAAGCGCTTTCGCGTCAGTGCCAGCGCAATCCAGAACCCGCCCACCGCGTAAACCAGCAGCACCAGCAAATGCTGCACCCAATGCGCGGGCCACTGGTCCATGAACAGGGGGCGCACCAGTTCAACCGCGCTGGTCAGCGGCAGCCAGTCGGAAACAGCGCGCACG
>JANMCB010000055.1:0-1765 GCA_031360805.1 Rhodoferax sp. | reverse complement strand
TTCATCACATCGACAAACACCAGCAGCGCAGCGGCTGCCGTGGATCGCTTGAGAAGCGGCCAGTGCACCCGCACAGCCAGCCCGAGGTCGCGCGTTCCCAGCATGCGGGCGGAGTCGTCAAAGCTGGCCGGAATGCGGGCGTAGCCGCTTTGCACCGACTGAAGTGCCACCGCGCAAAAACGCACCAGGTAGGCCCAGACCAGCCCGACTGACGTGGCGGTAACCAGGTAGCCCACACCGCTTTGCGGCCACACGCCCTGCAACCAGCCCACTGGCAGCAACAGCCCCACCACGATCACCGCGCCCGGAATGGCGTAGCCCAAGCCGACCAGTTGCACCGCCGTCCGGCTGAATATATCAGCGCCGCGGCGCACGCTGAATGCCAGGGTCAGCGCCAAAGCCACTGCCAGCAATGCCGTGACGGCACCCAGGCGCACACTGTTGAACGACCACACCAAAAACTGGCGCCAAGCCAGGTCCACACCGTCGCCCAACAGCGGCCTGAGCATGAACAGCACCGGCAATACGAACCCCAGCAGCACCGGCAGGCCACACACGCACCAGACCAACGCAAGATGCCAGCCCTGAAGGCGGGCGGGCTGCGCCTCTTTGGACGAGGCCCCGGTGCTTCGGGCCGCCGAAAAGCGCATGCGTTGCTGCGCCCGGTACTCCAGCCGCAACAAAAACGCCACCAGCACCAGCAGGATCGTCGCCAGTTGCGCGGCGGCGAGCCGGTTGTCCATGGACAGCCAGGCTTTGTAGATGCCGGCCGTGAAAGTCTGTATGCCGAAATAGCTGGCCACACCAAAATCGGCCAGCGTTTCCATCAGCGCCAGCGCCACGCCCGCTGCAACCGCCGGGCGCGCCAGCGGCAAAGCGACTTTCAGGATGCGCCGCTTCAGGGGCGCACCCAGCAGCCGCGCGGCTTCCATCAGGTGCATGGCGCGCTCACCCAAAGCCGCGCGCGCCAGCAGGTAAACATAGGGGTACAGCACAAACGTGAACACCAGCACGGCGCCGCCCAAGCTGCGCACTTCCGGAAAAACCCGGCCCTGCAGGTTCAATGCCGTGCGAATCGAACTCTGGAACGGTCCGCTGAACTGCAAAAAATCGGTGTACGCATACGCCAGCACATAAGCGGGCATGGCCAGCGGCAACAACAAGGCCCATTCGAAGACGCGGCGCCCGGGGAAATCAAACAGCGTGACCGCGCTTGCGGTAGCCATGCCGATGACCGTGACTCCCACGGCCACGCAGATGCACAGCATCAGCGATGTCCAGGCATAGTCTGGCAGCACCGTCTGCAGCATTTCCTGCAGGATTGAAAAAGCCGCAGCGTCAAATTGCAGCCAGGACAAGATAACGGCGAGCACCGGCAGCATCAGAATGCCCACCAGCAACAGAAGCAAAAAATGAGTGAGGCGGCGCGGCATGTGACCCTGGTGACTGCAAACCGGAAGTTGCCGGCCACCAAAGCCCCGCGAGCCAACTGGTTGGCGCGAGGGCTTTGCAGCCGCTGGTTGCAAATGAGAATTGTAAGCATCTACAATCCACAGCATGTTCCTGGATGTCGCTTCGTTGGGTGTTCACTACGCGGGCCGCTCAAAACCAGCCGTTGACGGTGTTTCTTTTACGCTGCAGACTGGCGAAATCGGGGTCTTCATCGGTCCGTCAGGCTGCGGCAAAACGACGCTGCTGCGTGCGGTTGCCGGCCTGGAGCGCGCCCAGACCGGAACCATCAGCCTGGCCAAACAGATTGTCAGCA
>JANMCB010000014.1:0-1686 GCA_031360805.1 Rhodoferax sp. | reverse complement strand
ATGGGCCCGGTCCCCGCATCCACCAAGGCGCTTGCCCGCGCGGGCTGGAAGGCGGCCGATCTGGACCTGCTCGAAATCAACGAGGCGTTTGCTGCGCAAGCCTGCGCTGTCAACCAGGAAATGGGCTGGGATACCTCAAAGGTGAACGTCAACGGCGGCGCCATTGCCATCGGCCACCCGATTGGTGCCTCTGGTTGCCGTATTCTGGTCACGCTCTTGCACGAAATGGGCAAGCGCGATGCCAAAAAAGGAATAGCATCACTGTGTATTGGCGGTGGCATGGGTGTCGCGCTGACCATAGAACGCTAAGGCCCCCAGCTTGGCCATTGAAAATTTTCGAATTCAGTCAACAACAAACAGGAGCACAGCATGAGTCAGAAAATAGCATACGTCACCGGGGGCATGGGTGGCATCGGAACCGCCATCTGCCAGCGCCTGCACAAAGAGGGCTTCAAAGTGATCGCCGGCTGCGGCCCCACGCGCGACCACGTCAAATGGATCGGCGAACAGGCGGCGCTGGGCTACACCTTTTACGCGTCGGTCGGCAACGTAGGCGCCTGGGATTCCACGGTGGAAGCCTTTGCCAAAACCAAGGCCGAGCATGGCGCGATTGACGTGCTGGTGAACAACGCCGGCATCACCAAAGACCGCATGTTTTTGAAGATGACGCGCGAGGACTGGGACGGCGTGATCGAGACCAACCTGAACAGCATGTTCAACGTGACCAAACAGGTGGTGGCGGACATGGTGGACAAAGGTTGGGGTCGCATCATCAATATCTCGTCCGTCAATGGCGAAAAAGGCCAGGCCGGGCAAACCAATTACTCGGCCGCCAAAGCCGGGATGCATGGCTTTTCAATGGCCCTGGCACAGGAAATGGCAACCAAGGGCGTGACGGTCAACACCGTGAGCCCAGGCTACATCGGCACCGACATGGTCAACGCCATTCGCGAAGACGTGCTGGCCAAGATCGTAGCGACGATTCCCGTGAAACGGCTTGGCAAACCCTCCGAGATCGCATCCATCATTGCGTGGCTGGCGTCCGAGGAGGGCGGTTACACCACCGGCGCTGACTTCTCGGTGAACGGCGGTTTGCACATGGGGTGACGGGAGTTTCGCTCAGAAAGTTTGCTATATTAAAAATAGCAAACTTTCTATATAATGCGAGGGCTAGAGGCCAATTTTATCGGTAAATTGGCCTTTTTTGCGTTCTGGGACGCAACAAATTAACCTGCAGGTTAATTTTTAGGTGGTTTTGGCCCTTTGTCTTTGCACTGCCGCCTTGAGAAGATCCAAGCGGTCGTTGCCAAAGTACATGTCGTCGCCGACAAACATTGTGGGCGAGCCAAAACCGCCGCGTCGTATGACTTCTTCGGTATTGGCCTTGAGCTGGTCCTTGACGGCTTGCTGGCTGATGCCGTCAAAAAACGCCTTCACATTGACGCCCACACCTTCGCAAATGTCGGCCAGCACGGCATCTTGTGAGATATCTTCTTCATTCGACCAGTAGGCTTCGAACACCGCCGTGGCAAATCTCAGCATCTGGTTTGAACCCGCAAGGTCTGCAGGGTTGGCGCCGCCCAACCACAGGCATCCGCGCATCGCTTTCACGCTGTTCACCGGGAACACCTTGGGCGGCATCACAATCGTCAGCCCGGCAGCGCGCGCCCAGTCTTGCAGGTCTTT
>JANMCB010000326.1:0-4247 GCA_031360805.1 Rhodoferax sp. | reverse complement strand
TGTTCCGGCACCGGGGCTATCGCAAGGACATGGGCGTGAAAGCTGCGGTGGCGCTGCTGTTCAACAAGCGCTTTTTGAAATCCAAAAAAGCCGCCACCTCCAATTGGGCCAACCCGCAACTGACGCCGGCGCAATTGAGCTACGCCGCCAACGACGCCTATGCGGCGATGCGGGTGTTTGAGGCGCTGCAGGTGCAGACAAGCGACCTGCTGTAGCCAGGGGTAGAGCAGCCCTTCATTGGCGCCTGGATCGACTTCAAATCGACTTCAAAATTGTTGCTACATATTAAATAGCATACTGTCTATATAATACGAGGGTTAGAGGTCTAAATATTTCATTTTCCGGGCGAATTTGGTGTTTTGGAGTGTGGTAATTAACCTGCAGGTTAATTTTTTCGACTTCAAGGCGTGATAAACCGTTCGGTGTTTAACACTACTCTCGGGTACAGTGGGGTAAAACAACGCTGGAGACCGATCTGAAAACCGCCTGCCCAACTTTCACGGGTGCCCTTGTGTTTGCCCTTCCGTGCGCCCTGGCCGCGCTATTGCTGTGCGCCACCGCGCAGGCCCGCGTGACCCGCATCGTCATTGACGAAACCCTGCCCTACGTTCCCCCTGCCGGCACGCCAGCGCCGCCCACTGCCTATGAGCAGATCGCCGGGCGCGCCTTTGGCGAGCTAGACCCCAAGCACCGCAGCAACGCGATCATTCAGGACATTGAGCTGGCGAAGGACGCTGATGGCAAGGTGCGCTATGTCGCATCATTTGTCATCTACAAGCCTGTGGAGTTGGCCAAAACCAGCGGCCTCATGTGGCATGACGTGCCCAACCGCGGCCGCGTCTACGCGTTTGCCCCGCAGGAGGCAGCCCTGGGCGACGTGATGCTGGCCAGTGCCTGGCAGGGCGACAACAGTGGCCAGACCGCCGTGCGGCCCAAAGCCAGCGCCAACGGCATGCAGTTTCTGCAAGTGCCCTTCGCGCGTGGCGCGGGCGGTGCGGCGGTGACAGGCGAGGTGCTGGGACGCATCGTCAACCGCAGCGGGCCTGCGTCGCAACCGCTGATGGTGCAAACCAACCCCGTGCCGTACAAGCCGGTCAGCCTGGACACCCGCAACGCCAGGCTGGTATCGCGCGGCGGTGAAAACCAGCGCGGTGAGGTGTCTGACGAGCTTGCCATCGCTTCGACCGACTGGGCCTGGGCGCGCTGCGATGCCGCCAACCCGTTCCCCGGCACACCCGATGCCACCCAAATTTGCCTGAAAGCCGGCTTCAATCCGGCGCGCCTGTACCAGGTGGTTTTCACGGCCGCTGACCCGTACGTACTGGGCATAGGTTTTGCGGCCTGGCGCGATGTGGGCGCATTCTTCAAGACCGCTGCGGCGGACGACGGCGGCACCGCCAACCCGCTGGCCAAAAGCATCAAACACAGTATCGCCCGCGGCATTTCGCAATCGGGCAACTACCTGCGTGGCTGGCTGCACCTGGGCTTCAACCAGGCAGAGGACGGCGCGCAGGTGCATGACGGCATGTGGCCCATCATTGCCGGTAGGCGCATTGCATTGAACTTCCGCTGGGCGCAGCCCGATGGCGTGCTCGAGCTTTACCAGGCCGGGTCCGAAGGCCCGCAATGGTGGCTGCCGCACCCCGACCCGGTACGTGGCGGCCCTGCCACCGGCATTCTGGACCGTTGCAACGACACCGGCACTTGCCCCAAAGTGATCGAGCACTTCGGATCGGCTGAAGTCTGGGCCCTGAAACTCACCCCCGAATGGGTCGGGACCGATGGCAAGACTGATCTGCCGCTGCCCGCCACCGTGCGACGCTATTACATTGCCAGTTCCACCCACAATGGCGGGGTTGGCGGGTTTGACACCAGCCTGCCAGGCGTGGCCCTGCCCAACACCGGCGCCGTCTGCCCTGGCAACAACTTTGGCGTCGGTCTATTGCCAGCCAACCCGGTTCCCCACACGCAAACCATCAATGCGTTGCGGGTGCATTTTCGAAACTGGGTCATGTGGGGCACACCGCCGCCGCCCAGTCGCTACCCCACTCTGGCAAAGGGCCAATTGGCGCCTGCGCACAAATTTGCACTGGGTTTTCCGACGTTGCCAGGGCTGCGTGCCACCGTGCCCGAGCCAGACTTCATCATGCCGGTACATGACTACGATTGGGGTCCGCAGTTCAACCAGACCGATGGCTCGGGCATCCCCACGCTCGCACCGCCACGCATCAAGCAGGTACTGAACATGCTCGCACCCAAGGTCGATGCGGACGGCAATGAAGTCGGCGGCGTGCCCGTGGTGTTGCTGGACGCGCCTTTGGGAACCTACCTGGGGTGGAACATCACGGCAGGCGGCGACAAGCCGTTTCACAAAGACCAGATCTGCAACTATGTCGGCGGCATGATTCCGTTTGCAAAAACCGCCGAGGCACGCCAGGCCAGCAACGACCCACGCCTGTCTTTGCAGGAGCGCTACGGCTCGCACGAGGGCTATGTTGCCGCTGTCACCAAGGCTTCGGCACGCGCCGTTGCTGAAGGCTTTTTGCTCGCAGTTGACGCCGCGTCGCTGATCAAGGCCGCATCCGACAGTGCCGTTCTGCGCTAACCATCAAACCAAGGACTCTGAAATGAAAGCTTCCGACGCCATTTACCGCGCAGCCACCAGCCTGGTGCTGTCACTCGCTGCCCTCACCACCTGGGCGCAAGGTGCCGCGACTCCCAAGGAAGGCAGCTGGGTCGTGCGCGACTTTCGCTTCTCCACGGGCCAGGTGCTGCCCGAACTGCGCCTGAACTACACCACGCTGGGCGATCCGTCCGGCGAGCCGGTGTTGATTTTGCACGGCACCACGGGCTCGGGCACCGGCATGCTCAACCCGGCCTTTGGCGGCGAGCTGTTCGGCCCCGGCCAGCCGCTGGATGCCGCCAAGTACTACATCATCCTGCCCGACGCCATCGGCACTGGCAAGTCCAGCAAACCCTCTGACGGCCTGCGCGCGGCCTTCCCCAAATACAACTACGACGACATGGTGGATGCGCAGTACCGGCTGGTGAAGGAGCACCTGGGCGTGAAACACCTGCGCCTGATCATTGGCAACTCCATGGGCGGCATGCAAACCTGGATTTGGGGCGTGAAGTACCCCGAGTTCATGGACGCGCTGGTGCCCATGGCGTCGCAGCCCACCGAAATGTCCAGCCGCAACTGGATGATGCGCCGCCTGATCATTGATTCGATCAAGAGCGACCCCGAATGGAACAATGGCAACTACACCAGGCAACCGAGAAGCGCCCTGTTTGCTTCCGTGTTTTACGGTGTGGCCACCAACGGTGGTAATCAGGCCTTGCTAAAGGCCGCCCCTACGGCCGCCAGTGCCAACAGATTGCTGGATGCCAGGCTGAACGCTCCCTACACGGGCGACGCCAATGACCACCTGTACCAGTGGGACAGCTCACGCGACTACAACCCATCGCCTGGCCTTGAGAAAATCCAGGCCGCGATGCTGGTCATCAACTCCGCCGACGACGAGCGCAACCCGCCCGAGACCGGGCTGATGGACCGCGAAATGAAACGTGTGAAGAACGGCCGTTATCTTTTGGTTCCGTCCAGCGACTCAACCGCCGGGCACGGCACCACGGCGCAGGCGAAGTTCTGGAAACAGCAGTTGGTCGAGCTGCTGCAAACTGCGCCACGCCGCTAGAGTGCTCAAGCCAGCGCTTTGCTCAGCTCGGTGAAGGTGGTCGCAATCTCGGTGTCATCCAGCGGCAAACCCAGCAGGCGCTGAATCTGCGTCTTGGAAATCACGCCCCGAATGCGCGTGGGCGCTTTGGCACTGGCAGTTTCAACAACCAGCAGATGCAGGTGACCGGTGGTGGTGAAAGTCGCCATCAATTGGCCGACCGACGCATGGGCCAGTGACGCGAAGTCCACCGTGTCCAGATGAGCCAAAGGGGTCATCACGTCAGCCACACACAGGTCGGCATGGCGCATCTGGCGCTGCGTGATCAGGCGGATCGGCTTGTCGCCGTGCAGGTCGTAGGCTGTCACGACACCGTCAACGCAGGGCAGGTCGGTCACCACCAGCAGCAACCGCACGCCCTCGTAAATCATCGTCTTTTCCGCCAGGCTCAACGACGTGGCAGGGCTGACTGTGGCGGCTTTGACCTCTGCCAGATCGGTCATGGTGCCCAGCGCAGGTGAATCCAGGGTCAGGCGCTCCCGGCTCGGCGGAACAGCGCTGGAAATGCAGGTG
>JANMCB010000546.1:0-6535 GCA_031360805.1 Rhodoferax sp. | reverse complement strand
TGGCAGCGTCAAAGGCTGCGACACCTTCGCCGCACGCCAGTTGTAGGGTGTTTGGCCGACTTGGCGGATAATAGAGGTTTGCCCTGGAGCGGACGTTGTCTGGATCGGGGGCTGCTGGGGCCTTTTTGGGCTCCTTCCCTTTGTGCCACTTGTCCGCTTGAGTATTGATGAACCAAACTGTATCCGCACCTGATTTTTCCGCAACTGAACTTGCCGGCGCACCTGAATCTGCGCTTGACGGCCGCCATATTTCGGCCGGCCCCATTTCTGCGGGTCACAAAGCTGCAGCTGAACTAGCCGAGTCCGCGCGCCTGGACTCTTTCTCGCAACTGCAACTGGCCGAGCCACTTTCGCGGGCTGTCGCCGAACTGGGTTACGCGTCCATGACGCCGATTCAGGCGCAAGCCATTCCGGTCGTATTGCAAGGCCGCGACGTGATGGGTGCGGCGCAAACCGGTACCGGCAAAACGGCGGCCTTTTCGCTGCCGCTGCTGCAGCGCATGCTGAAGCACGAAAACACGTCGACCTCGCCCGCGCGCCACCCGGTGCGTGCGCTGGTGTTGCTGCCCACTCGCGAGTTGGCCGACCAGGTCGCCCAGGCCGTGAAAGCCTACGCCAAATACACCCATTTGCGCACGGCTGTCGTTTTTGGCGGCATGGACATGAAGCCGCAAACGCTGGAGCTCAAGGCCGGCGTTGAGGTCCTGGTCGCCACGCCAGGGCGTTTGCTGGACCATATTGAAGCCAAAACCGCCGTTCTGAACCAGGTTGAATATGTGGTGCTGGACGAGGCTGACCGCATGCTGGACATCGGCTTCCTGCCGGATTTGCAGCGAATTTTGAGCTACCTGCCCAAGCAGCGCACCACGCTGCTGTTTTCAGCCACGTTCTCGCCCGAAATCAAGCGCCTGGCCAGCAGCTATCTGCAAGACCCGGTGACGATTGAGGTCGCCCGTTCCAACGCGGCGGCGAGCACCGTCGAGCAGCACTTCTACAGCGTGGGCGATGACGACAAGCGCCACGCCTTGCACCAGATTTTGAAGCAGCGTGCCCTGAAGCAGGCCTTTGTGTTTGTCAACAGCAAACTCGGCTGTGCGCGGCTTGCCCGCTCACTGGAGCGCGAGGGTTTGAAGACCACGGCCCTGCATGGCGACAAGAGCCAGGACGAGCGATTGAAAGCGCTGGATTCATTCAAAAAGGGCGAAGTCGACCTGCTGGTGTGTACCGATGTGGCCGCGCGTGGGCTGGACATCAAGGACGTGCCCGCAGTGTTCAACTTTGACATTCCGTTCAATGCCGAAGACTACATCCACCGCATCGGCCGCACGGGCCGCGCTGGCGCCTCGGGCTTGGCGGTGAGCTTTGTCTCCAAGTCGGATGCGCGGCTGGTGGGCGACATCGAAAAGCTGCTGAAATCCAAAATTGAACTCGAAGCCATGGAGTTTGAGGAAGATGCGCCGGACATTCGCAAACAGGGCCGCATCAACGATGGCCGCCGCATGTATGCCGGTAACGACGGCGAGCGCGAAAGCAATGGCGAAGCTGGCAGAGCCCGTGAACCCGCTCGCGAATCAGCACAACGACCGCCCCGGCGGGACTTCTCACGGCCCACGCCGGTGTCGCGCGATCCGTTTTTTGATAAACCGTATGAGGCGCCAACCACTGCCGACGCGCCAGCGCCCGCCTGGGAGCCCAGCGTCAAACGTGCCGCACGCAGCATTTCGGCCAACATCAAGCCCAAGCAACGTGTGGCGGCGCTGTTCAAGGCGACCGCGCCCGCTGCTTGAGCGTTGCCACTAGCGGCGCCACGAGCCACCAAAGCTGGCGGTCAATTCAAGTAAAAAGCAGTCAAGCGTAACGATATTATATAGATAGCAAACTATCTATATAATAAGAGGGCTAGAGGCATTTTTCACCGGTATTTCGGCAAAATAAAGCGGTTTGAAGGCTTAATATACCCATTTTGGGTATATTTTGTGCATTTCAGCCAGGCGCATCGCATTTGACTTGAAACAGTTTTTGCGCGGTGCCGTTGACACCCGTTTCGCCGGTTGCGGGTTGCGCCAGGCGAAGCGCGCTCAAGCGGCCGCCCCAGACACAGCCAGAATCCAGACTCAGCAGGTCCGGCCGGTCCAGCCAGCCCAGCGTGGACCAATGGCCAAAGGCGACGGTCACGTCGGCAGTCTTGCGATTCGGTGCGTCAAACCACGGCACGTAGCCGGGCGGCGCATCCTGGGCGCGCAGCCCTTTGGCGGCAAATTCCATGGCACCTTCGGGCATTCACCGCACATTCATCTAAGGTTCATTTTGCAGTTTGTAACATTGGGATAATTGGGCGTGTTCAGCAAACGCCTCACCATTGCCTTTGGAATCTTGGCCATCATTGCGTTGTGTCAGGGCACAGTCGCGTGGTGGGCTATCGACTCTGCATCAAATAACGTACTTCGCGGGCGCCTAGCCAGCGACGTTTTGTCAGGCTTCATCGAGCTATCTGCCACGAAACAACGCCTGCGCACATGGCTGTCGCAGGCCCTTTTAGATGCGGGCGCTGATCCTCTACAACGGGATGGTTACCAAAAAGACATGGCAGCGACCCTTGCAAAGATTGAAGCACTGGCTAAAACCAGTGCTGAGCTCGATGCCAACCAATTCCCGCAAAACTCCGAGCACAAGTTGCGCAAGGACGCTCTAAGCGTTCTTCGAGTCAGCCTGGAAGAGCTGAAAGGCGCAATGGCCAGCACGCGTGCGATGTCGCCCAATTCAGATGCCAAAGCTGCGTGGACTGAGGTTACTCGCGTCTTCAACGTGTCGCAGGGCTTGGACGTTAGAACACTGCTGATAGATAGCATTGCGCGTGAAAGAATTGCGGTGGAAAGAGAACGCGCGGCCGCAGACAAGTCCTTGCGACTGGTTCGCGGACTCGCGTTTGGAGCGACTGTGGCACTGGCACTTGCAGCCATGTTTTTAGCTGCCTATTTTGTTCGCGCATTACACCGTCCGCTTAAAGAACTTACGGCGGGCGCGCACGCGCTGCAACGTGGTGACCTTAATCACCACATTCCGGATGAGCGTGATGATGAGTTTGCCCGGTTTGCGACCAGCGTCAACGCGATGGCAGTTGAGCTTGCGCAGCATCGACAGATTGAGGCAGCAACCAGGCAGCGGCTTGAGGAGCTTGTTGCGGTACGTACAACAGAGCTTGAACAGGCTCTGCAAGCGCTGCAGCAGGTTGACATCAGACGGCGAAAGCTGTTTGCCGATATCAGCCACGAGCTGAGAACCCCCACCACAGCCATACGCGGAGAAGCTGAAATTGCGCTGCGTGGTGGCGAAAAGCCGAGCAGCGATTACCGGGCATCATTGCGGCGAATTGTCGAGACGGCTGTGCAGCTTGGTACCGTCATTGACGATTTGCTCACAATGGCGCGCAGTGACATCGATACACTTGCCCTGAATCGAATCCCGATGGATGTAAAAGAGCCGTTGCGCGATGCAATCGATCAGGCGCAATCTTTGGGACACCAGCGAAATGTACGCATCGAGAGTCCAAGTGGCGTTACCCCGAGGGTCCGCTTGCTGGCGGACTCCCAGAGGCTGCGACAGCTATTCATCCTGCTGCTGGATAACGCGGTACGCTATTCATATCCTGACGGTTTCGTGCAGGTACACACCAGGCTGGTGTCAGACTCTGAAACCTGCATCTGGTGGGAACTGCAGATCACAGACCATGGCATTGGCATCCCGCCCGAAGAAATGCCCCATGTTTTTGAGCGTAATTTCAGAGGTGACCGGGCTCAATTGCACCAATCAGACGGCAACGGCTTGGGCCTGTCCATAGCAGCCAGTTTAGCCAGGGCGCACGGTGGAAACATTGCTTTTGAAAGTCCGAATTTGCCAGAGACAAGGGTGACTTTGCGACTCCCCGTACTGAATAAAGCGATTGAGTCAACCACCTCCCCCCTTTATGAACATACTCATTGTTGAAGACGACAGCCGAGTCGCGGACTTCCTGGATCGTGGATTGCGGGCTGAGGGTTATTCTGTGCAAGTGGTGCGCAACGGGATTGACGGACTGAGCAGGGCGCGAGACGCTGCCTCCCAGATCGACAGTAACCCAACCCCCACATTGTTGATACTGGATGTCATGCTGCCTGGTATGACGGGTCTGGAGATTTGCCAAACACTGCGTGCCACAGGCGTACAGATGCCAATTCTCATGCTGTCCGCCTTGGGCGGGCTGGAGGATCGTGTCGCTGGTTTGCGTTTGGGGGCGGATGACTACCTAGCAAAGCCTTTTGCGTTTGAGGAGCTTTTGGTCCGGATCACCGCCTTAATGCGGCGCTCTCGCCACATAGCACCAGCAGCAGCGTCGCAATTGGCAGTGGCTGACTTGGTGATGGACAGACAGAGTATGCGTGTGACCCGTGCCGAGCGGCCCATTGCCCTGACAGCACGAGAGCTGGCGTTGCTGGAATTGCTGATGTCTGCGCCTGGCCGACTGTTCAGCCGCGAGAGGATTTTGTCGAACGTATGGGGTACTAACGAAGATCCGCTGACCAACATCGTCGATGTCTACATCCGCCGCCTGCGCTCCAAGATTGATGAAAATAGCAGCCAACCCTTGATTCACACAGTGCGCGGTCTGGGTTACCGATTGGAAAAGCTGCAAGCTCAATGAGATCTCGCGGCTTTTGTTCATCTGGCATTCATCCAGATGGCAGCGAAGATTAATTCGCCAACCATCCCGCAGTTCATGATGCCAAAGCAAACTACTGGTCTCATGGCACAGCGTGGGTGCTTGCAGATGGCTGCCCAACAGTCCATCTTTCAATTTATAAACAGATTCACCAAGGAAACATCACATGATTAATCGACGCGCATCGTTTGGCGTATTGGCTACAGCTTCTCTGGCGTTGGCTTCCAACGCCTCTGCGCAGACTGCGAACAGTTGCGCAGTGTTCACACCTGCATCACAAGCAAGCGCTACGCCTGAGAGCGCCTTGCAGCGCCTCAAGGATGGCAATGCGCGTTTTGTCTCTGGTGCCACAGTAAACTGTGACCTGAGGACGCAAGTCAAAGATACCGCCACTCAACAATCGCCAGTGGCCGTCGTGGTGGGCTGCATTGACAGCCGCGTTCCACCTGAGCTGGTGTTTGACCAACGCTTGGGTGATATTTTTGCCGCGCGAATTGCGGGCAATTTCGTCAATACCGATATTCTTGGGAGTCTGGAGTTCGCCACGAAGGCTGCGGGCGCAAAACTGATCGTAGTTCTCGGCCATACCGAGTGCGGTGCTATCAAGGGAGCAGTAGATAACGTCAAGCTGGGCAATCTGACGGCTATGCTGGGCAATATTCGTCCATCTTTGGAAAAACTAAATTACAGCGGTGTTGCCACATCCAAGGACAAAGTACTTGTGCAAAAGCTGGCGGATCAGAATGCGCAGGATGCAGTCGCGCTGATCATGCGTAAAAGTGAGGTCATTGCCGAAATGGTCGCACAAGGCAAAGTCAAAATCGTCTCGGCCATGCACGATATTTCGACCGGTCAAGTTAGCTGGCCTGCTTGATCTACAGCTTACCTGGGTCTTTTGCGCGATGTCGGCGGCAGTCGTTAATCAGGCAACAGGCTCATTTGACCGAGTTGCCCGGCTTTTGCGCCGCGTCGCACGGCACCTGAATCAATGTTTGCGGTTGTGTGTTTACAGTTGCGCCAATCGCACCCGACGGTCCTGCCAGCCGCAACGCACTCAAAGCCCCGCCCCACACGCAGCCGGAATCCAGCGACAGCAGGTCGGGGCGGTCCAGCCAGCCCAGGGTGGACCAGTGGCCAAATGCCACGGTTGTGTCGGCAGTTTTGCGGTCTGGTGCATCAAACCACGGCAAGTAGCCCGCAGGGGCTGCGTCGGCCGTCAAGCCCTTGGCGTCAAACTCCATCTGGCCCTGCGGCGTGCAAAACCGGATGCGCGTCAGGGCGTTGATGATGCAGCGCAGGCGCGGGGCGCCTTGCAGGCCGTCGTGCCAGGCGCGCGGCTGGTTGCCGTACATCTGGTGCAAAAAATCACCCCAGTCCGGGCCGCGCAAAACAGCCTCGACCTCGCCCGCGAGTGCGACAGTCTGGGACGCCGTCCAGAGCGGCAAAACGCCGGCATGCACCATCAGAATCTCCTGGCCCTGGCGACGCCTCAAAAAGGCCAGATGCTGCTGGCGCAGCCAGTGCAGCATCGCCTCGCGGTCGGCGGCCATCAAGACGTCGCCAATCGTGTCGCCGCGATGCACTTTGCGCACCCCATGCGCGACCGCCAGCAGGTGCAAGTCGTGGTTGCCCAGCAGGCAGCGCGCCGCGCCGCCATAGGCCATCAGGCGGCGCAAGACGGCGGCCGACTCTGGCCCGCGGTTGACCAGGTCGCCCAGCACATAAAGCGTATCGCGGCTGGGGGAAAACGAAATCGCGTCCAGCAGGCGCTGCAGGGCGCTGTCGCAGCCCTGCACGTCGCCGATCAAGTAAAGTGCCATGTGTTCATTCTCGTCGCAG
>JANMCB010000491.1:0-2802 GCA_031360805.1 Rhodoferax sp. | reverse complement strand
GGCGCTGATGGGTTTGATTACTTGACTACTTGACTACTTTGCAGAGGCCGCAGCGGCACCTGCCATCGCCACCACCTCATCCTGTGCCGCCGTCACACCCGAGACGCCAATCGCCCCAATGATCTTGCCGTCCACAATGATCGGCACGCCACCCTGCAATGCCGTGGCACTGCGAACGCTCAGGATGCGCAAGCCCACGCCGCCAGCCGCCAAGCCGTCTTCCAGCGCCTTGCTGGGCCGACGAAATGCGGCGGCCGTGGTGGCTTTGCCCGTGGCGATCTCGATGCTGCGGTTTGAGCGTCCAGCCGATGCAAAGCCACCATGTGCCCGCCGTTGTCAACAATCGCAATCACCACCGCCCAGTTGTTTTTGCGCGCCTCCGCCTCAGCGGCAATCATGGCTTTGTGCGCTTGCTCCATGGTGATGGGCGCGCCATAAGGTGCAGGCCCGGTTTGGGCAAATGCGGGGGCGCTGATCAGCAGGGCGGTTGTGGCGAGGCTGGCGAGGGCGAGGCGAATTGAATGTTTCATGGGAATCTCCGTTGTGGTTGATAGATGGGTTTGTTGGCGCGTGGATTGGCGAACGTTCTGCTGACGCACGCCGAGTGACAACGGAACATATGTTGCCATACTTGGCTGGTTTTCCGCCGCGCAGGGGCACAAAAACTACTCTCCCGCAGCACGCTGCAAGTTCAACGCCAGCAGCCGCTTCAAGATTTCGTCAACCGGCATGGTGGCGCTGTAATCTGGCCAGCCGTAGGCTGCAGCCACCGCGAGGTCAAGCTGCTCATGCGCGTGGGCCAGCCACTGCGGGCGCAGGTTGTACAGGTTGGTGAGCGTGCGTTTTTGCAGCGCTTTCAAATCCGCCTCGCTGATGCCCGGTTTGGGTTCGATGGGGTCGGGGTAGGGGCTTTTGTCCATGCCCAGCGGTATGACTTCCGGCACGCGGTACGTCCATTCGGGCAGGTTTAGCCAGTTGTTGCGCAGGTCGTTGAGGTGTTTGGCGGCGTTGGCGATTTGGATTGCCAGTTGCCTTAAATTTGTTGACGCCGCTGCGCTCTGCCCAGGCGTGAGCGGGGCATAGGCTGGCGGTTCCTTCGCTTCGCTCTTTAACGTCACCGCCAACCTTTGCCCCGCTCCCGCCTTGTTGGTGGGCTTGTTTTGAGGCTGCGCAGGCAGGTTGCTTTGTGCAAGTCCGGCTGTGATTTGAGCGCCTGTCTCGAGGGTTTCGGTTTGCTGATGGGCGGTGTCGGCGGGGGTTAGGCCGAGGGGGAAGGGGTAGGTTTCGAAGCAGGATTTGGCGTTGTAGGTCGGGCGTCCACCGTCGTCGCCGTCGCCATGAATTGATGCGTTTGCCAGCGACCAAGCTTCATGCAAACGACTGGACAAGATGCCGAACGTCGTGTCGTTTGCGCGGGTAACTGCGTAGAGGCGCGAATCCGGCCAAACCGTGCTGGCAAGCCAGACGAAGTACCTGTGCTTTGCGACTCGCGGCGTTGCAATGAATCTTGGCAACTGCGCAATGGCGCTGCGGTAGTCGTCACCCGTCCGGCCATGCCGCCACCAGTAACGCTTCCGACCGGGATCGTTTTGGGCTTCTCGCTGTGGTTTGACGCTCACCTTGACGTGCAGAAAAGGCGCTTCAAACATTGAAGCGACGGTTTCACCCATTGAAGGTTTGCGGTGTCATGGCTCAGTGCGGCAATTGGTTAAAGGGGTCGGTGCAGGCAACACCCAGTGGCTCGAAGTGTTTGAGATTTCGGGTGAGGATGACCAGTTTGGCGCGTTGCGCGATGGCGGCTATGGCCACATCGGAAAACCCTGGGTGGCGCCCGATGGCGATGGCGGCATCTGAGAGTTGACCTGCCACCACTGCAGCGCTTGCATCCAGCGGCAGAATCCGATCGCCATAACCGGCCAGCAGGCGTTCCAGCCAATGGTTCAGCCTGTTGGCCCGTTCAATTGAACCCGCGCGACGCAGCTTGGCAATACCTTGTGTCAGTTCTGCGATGGCGATGCTGGGGATGAAAAGTTGGTGGCTTTGCGCCAGCAGCCAGTCAGACACCCCTGCGCCCAGATGGGCTTCCCGCCCCGGCGCCAGCATCGAGATCACGCTGGTGTCGAGCAAGTACCCTGCGTTCACAAATCAATGTCCCGCATTGGGGTGGTGTCGCGCTCAACGGCGATGTATTCTGGGATCGCCAACAGGTGCCTTGCCAGGGTGGGCAGATCTTGCGGATAGAGGCGTCGGCCCACTTCAAACGGCACCACCATGGCGGTTGGCTGGCCATGGCGGGTGATGATGGTGGGCTGTCCACGCTGGGCCGAGGCGATCACGGCGGACAGACTGGCCTTGGCATCTCGAAGCTGAAGTGTTTGCATGGTTTTCCTCTTGTCTTCTGAATCACAGTGAGACATGGGTAGGTGTGACTACATGTGGTCATTTTACATGTATTTTCTTGAGCCGGTACAGCGCCTCCAGCGCCTCACGCGGGCTCAAGTCATCCGGGTTAATGGCGGCAAGGGCATCCGCCACGGCGCTCTGCGCTGGTGCCTCGGCCACCGGTGGCGGCGCAAACAAATCCACCTGCGTTTGTGCTGATTCGGCATGGGCCTCCAGCGCGCTCAGGGCGTGGCGGGCATGGTTGAGCACCTGCGTGGGCATGCCGGCCAGCCGTGCGACTTGAATGCCGTAGCTTTTGCTCGCGGGGCCGGCCTCTATCTCGTGAAGAAAGACGATGTCGGGGCCGGACTCGACGGCGCTCACGTGGACATTGGCTGCGCCATGGTGTTTGGCCGGGAA
>JANMCB010000489.1:0-7804 GCA_031360805.1 Rhodoferax sp. | reverse complement strand
GTTGACCAAAGCATTGCCGGCATTCGCTCGTCAGACAGCTACCAAGTTTTCAAAGACCCCATGCAAGCCTGCGCGGGCGCCGACTTGGTGACCACCGATGTCTGGACCAGCATGGGCTTTGAAGCCGAAAACGAAACCCGTAAAAAAGCCTTTGCCGATTGGTGCGTAGACTGCGACATGATGCGCGTCGCCAAGCCAGACGCCCTCTTCATGCACTGCCTGCCCGCCCACCGTGGCGAAGAAGTCATGGCCGACGTGATCGACGGCCCGCAATCAGTCGTGTGGGACGAAGCCGAGAACCGCATGCATGCGCAGAAGGCGCTGATGGAGTATTTGCTGTTGGGGCGGGTTGGGTAGGCTGCCAGCTGAAATTAGTCGGCAGGCTAATCTAATTTTCCGAATCTTCGTCGCAATTGAAGCCACCATACAGATTCAGAACGCACGTCCAAATGCTTAAAGCCAACGCCTGGTGCCACGAGGGTACCTCCGTAAGGCATATTGGCATCCTCAAAGACGCAGAGCATTACAGTTGTGTCGTGGCGAACGCCGACCGAATCCCAAAACCGAATTCTCACATTAAGTGACAGCGACTTGGGCCCCTGACCAAGGTTAGATACGGCATTCCACCACAACAAGATCGTTCCATTAATTTCGAAATGCCCCCCTTCAGGAATACTGGGTACTGTCCTCGTCGACATTTCGTAGGTGGCTCGGCCATCGTCCGCCATGGCGTGTGCATTCAGCACTACGTTTTTTGCCGTACCGCGACCCACATTGCTCAGGACTTGAAATCTTATGGCGTCCAACCCACTTGCGGAGTCTTTCTCGCGAATCCAACCCGACAAAAGCAACTCAGGCCTTACCGACTCGCGTACCTGTCGCACCTGAGCCCTCCATGATAGGAGGGCTGCCGCAGCAGAGAAAGCTGCCGCAACCGCAGATGAAATTGCGGCCAACGTATTAGTATCCATAGAGTGAAGAGCATACCAACTTGGAGGCATTCTGATCAGATCGCTCCACCAGTTCAGGATAATGGCGCAGGGAGACTGGTGTTTTGTTAGGCCGATGCTGCCGACCACGTTGGCCCTGAAGTTTTTGAATTGGCACAGCCTCTGTAAGTGGATCAGTTTTCGGTCGGTAGAACACCTGAGGGTCCACCTAACCGCGCATGCGCTCAAGCGCTTGAGCCACCGTAACGATCTGAATCCCCTCAAACGCTTGCAACACCAGCAAGTCTTGATCGCCTGAGACGATCAGGTTTGCATTGGCGGCTTTGGCGCATGCCAGCACGGCATCATCGTCGGGGTCGCGGCAGATTGGTTGCGCGAGCGGCGCGCGCGAGACAACTTCGCAAAGTGCCGTGTAACTCATCACCACTTGCTGCGCTGAAATGTCGCGCTTGATCAGTTCGCGGCCCAACTTGGTGCCCAGAAGCTTGCGCGTCAACTCAGACACCATCGCGTAACTGGTGTACGCGGAAAATTTGTCATCCGCAAGGCTGCGCATAACTTGATGAGGTGCACCACGCCAGATCAGGCCGGAAATAACGATATTGGTGTCTAAGACGAGGCGCACTACAAAACCCGACAGGTCAGTGCGGCAAAGACTCCGCGCCTGCGTCCAGCTCGGCATCTGACAGCGGCGCTATCGGGTCATTTTGAGCTTCTGCCAAATGAGCTTCAAATCAGCCTTGGCCTTGCTGCGCAAAGAAGCTCGCACCAGCCGCTCGAAATGGCGTGCATCAAACAAGCCCGCCATGGCCGCTTGGCTGGCCAACTCATCCGGCAAATTGATGGTGATCGTTGTCATGAAAATCTCTACGACGAAGGCGTGAACTGAAAAGCAGTTTACTGTACTGGAAAAGCTTGAGGTTAGGCTTGTCCTCAAAAGAATCTGCGTGTTTGGTCATTCGCCATGCTACAGATTGATGTCGAAGATCTAAAAATAATGAACTTAAGGATCGATTATTTGGTCGGGCTTTGATTCAAAAACACCCACCCAAAGAACAGCATGAACACGAAGTCATTGACGCCGTAGATGCTGAAGAAAACCCCGGCGAAAACGTCCCTGGAATAGAGCTGCGCGATGCTGTTGCCTGAATGCCACATGATCCAAACCACTACGTAGACGAGTTTTTCCACAGCAAACGCGCCGGCCAGCCACTTGATGTTTGAACTGATAGCCGAAGCGCCCAGGTACGCCAAGCCCCACACCGCAATCATCACCAGCCCGAAGTTCGACATGACGACCGGGTCAGCTTCGTTAATCGCAACATTGGTGAATGCCCGCGAAAACACAAGAACGCCACCGATGTTCATCAGGGCAGCGGCGATAAGTCCATTCTTTACCAACTTCCCATTCACGCGCTTACTCCTGTAGGCGCACGAGGGTTGTGACAATCGGGGGGCTTGGCACCATTAGCCCCCCGATTCAGTTACTTCACCCGACGCCGCTTGCCCACCGCGACGACACCCAGCAGCGCTGCCGCCAGAAGCGTCAGGGTTCCAGGCTCGGGCACTTGCTGGATGGCAATGTCCGAAATCAGCAAACCACTGCCGATGGCACCAATGGCGGTTGCGGCACCCGTTGCCAGGTTGATGCTGTAAAAGCTGGAGCCGCCGCCGATGGCGGTGAATGACGCAAAGGCCAGGTTGCCGAGGAAGAAGATGTCGAACCCGACCTGGTCGGTGGTGTCAAACCCGAGCACACCAACCGTGTTCAGCGTGCCGTTGTTCGGCGGGATCTGGGTCACCAGAATGTCGAGCGCAGAATCAATGCCGTACAGCGTGGTGGTGGTGGTTCCGCTGAAGCTGTTGGTGTAGGCCGAGCCGACAATATTCGGATTTGCCCCGGCGTTAACGTCACCCGCCGCAATTGCAAGTGGGCCGTCAACGGCTACAAGCGCACCATTGTTTGGGTTGAGCCGCAAATTCTGATCGGCATTGCTGGTCACGCGAATCCGGTCGGGTACCGGGTTGAAATCGAAGCCGAACGAGGTGCCGCTCAAGGTGAAGGCTCCGGCGGCGCCGATACTGGTCGCAGCGCCACTGGAAAGGTTGATCGTATACAGCCTGCTGTCGGAGGACACGCCGTACAAAAGTCCGTCGGCAGGGCGAAAATCGATTCCAAGCAGTGACGCACCGGCGTTCAAGCCTGTGACGGCGACCGTGCTACTGATCGTGCCCGGCGTTGCGCTGTCAAAGCGGACGAGTGAATTGGTCGAGGTAACGCCGTACACCGCCAGCGCCGACGCTTCTGTGGCAACGACCAGGCCAAACAGGCTGGCCAACATTAAACGGTTTTTAATCTTCATCTGAGTTCTCCAAAAATAGGAAAAAAGTTGAGGTTTGCGAGCCCCGATCAAATTCCACAACAATGGGAAACTTGAAGGTTCTCTGGAAGCCGCCCATGCAAGTACCGCGCCAACCAAAAAATATTTAATGAATTCAACGGTCATCATTTGAACGGCTCAGTATTTACTCGAGCGGTGTAAAAATTTCCGACATCTTTTTGACACTTTCACCCGCGCTAAAACCACCAGAAAAAAATATTGGGGTCAGGTCTTGAAAAATATTGGAGTCAGGTCTTGAATTGTCAGATCTCAAATCAACTTCACAATCCGACTCACGCTCGTGTAGTGCAGTTGGAAATGCTGGGCCAGTTGCGCCATGGTGTAGCCGCCGGTGGCAAACGCGGCCTGAATCGCGGCGTTGCGGTTGTTGGGGTGTTGGCGCTCAAAAGCCTCCAGCGCCATAGGCTGCGGCCTGCGCTGGGCGTTCGGAATCTCCCGGCGCGAGCCGCTGAAGCTTGTTCCTGGGCCAGTCGGTTTTTGTGCCGCCAGCAGGCTCATTTTGTTGATGAACTTTTCATCACCCAGATAAATTTGTCCCTTGAGTACTTCCCAAACCGAGGGCAGGCCGATACCCTCACGCACATGGTTGATGTAGCGCTCTTGGGCTTGTTTCCGATCCAGCCGGTTTTCCCCGTGCTGCGCTGGCGCAAAGTAGGCCAGCAGTTTGTCGGTGGCGAGCCAATCGGGGCCGGGCAGCCGGGCCGGGGCCAGCATTGCGCGGTAGGAACTCCATGGCCAGTCTTTGGCTTCCTGCACCACGCCTGCGCGCACGGGGTTGAGCACTACATACCGTGCCAGTTCCAACAGGTAGTTGTCCTCGTCAATCAAAATGGCCTTGAAGCGCCCTTGGAACACATGCCCCACGCGTCCATGCGTGCGGTTGGCGAGCTGGGTGTAGACACCGTTGAGCTGGCGCATGCCGGCTGACAGGTTGGCATCAGGCGTCTGCACCAGCAGGTGGTAATGGTTGTCCATCATGCAATAGGCTTGCACAGACCAGTTGAAGCGTTTGCAAACCTGCGCCAGGACATTCAGCCAGGCCCGGCGATCAGCGTCATCATGGTAGATGTCCTCGCGCCGATCACCCCGGGAGGTGACGTGGTAGAGGGCATGAGCGAATTCAAGACGAAGCGGGCGGGACATGTCCGAATTCTAGCTGGAATATGATATTGAAAGACCTGACCCCAATGGCCTTGTGACCCCGATGGCCTTGACCTTGAAAGACCTGACCCCGATGGCCTGTTCGGTGGCCGTGACCCCGGTGGCCCTTTGCGCGACTTTTACCAACCTTTCGGTAGATGCCGGAGCTACAAACCAAAAAGCCCCGCGACTGCGAGGCTTTGATAGGGCAATGCTGACGATCAGGCTTTGCGGCGGCGTGTTGCGGCCAATCCTGCCAGAGCCAAACCTACCAACGCGAGCGATTCTGGTTCTGGGACGTTCTGCGTTGTTGTATCAAATGCAACTTCGCCGATGTTCACATTATTGCCGCCATGAATCGAAGTGACTGTTAAGCGAACGAACTCACCAACTCCTGAGACTCCAAAAATCTGAGCGTTCAGGCCAATTGCCGCATTGAACGTCCCCAAGTTCATCACTCCGGATGTGAACCCAGAATCTAATGCGGATGTAAGAGTAAAGCTGTTCACGGCATTTCCGTTACTTTGAGTCCACAAAGCAAAGGAATAAATTGCAAGAACGCTACCCAAGTCAAAATCCAAATACCCAAAGGTTCTAGCATTTCCAGCCCAAGCGTTGGTAGCCGCATTGACAGCATGAGTGGGATTCCCGGCAATATAGGTACCAAAGTCAGTTACACCACTAACAAAACTTGACGACAAACCAGATTCATCGATCATGAGGCCAGTTGAGCCTCCGGCTGTGCCCATCGTATTGCTGATTACTGCAACAGGCGACCGTATCACGCCAGCCGAAGCAACGTGGGGCAAGCTAGTGAGTAAGGCAAGGCAGAGCGACGTTGCAAAAATGCGGCCAATTTTCATTAATATCTCCATATTGTTGAAGAGGAATTCTCTTTAAGCGAATTAACAAGCATGAAATGTGCCATATAAAAAAACGTATTAATATCAAGTACTTATAAAAATACCTACTCAAACATGTGTGGATCTGTAAAATAATCTGACAAATTTCCGCTCATAATTAGTCAGCTGACCCCGCTTAAGTTCGCTCAGAAAGTGGACTGCCGGAGCCTTCAGCCGAGCATCTAACGAACGCCGTAACGCTTGCTCAACGCGTCCACCACACGCGGCGGAAACAGGCCACCACGCAACTCTGCGAGCATGAGCTTGCGATCCGCCTGTGGTGCCTGGTCAAGCTCTTGCGCAAGGGTGGCGGCGAGTTCGTCCTGCTCAACCGGGGACAGCCGTCGCATCTCATCACGAGCTTCGCGAAACTGCGGGAGCATCGCTTTCATCATGCCCATCCCCATGCCCAGGGCCTGTGCCGATTGCGGCAACACCAGCAGGCATTCCTTGAGCTCGGAGGCCATTGCAGGAGGAAGCAACCCAAGCTCCCCCATCTCGTCAATGGTGGCCAGGGTTTCTTGAGGCGACAGGGGTGCACCCATGCTGCCTTTCAAACCCGCCAGCAGTTCGGTTTGCTCCGCGTTAAGGCCTCCACCGGGCATCATGCGGGACATCATCGCGGCGATTTCTGGCGGCATCCCCGCCATGCTTGGCATGCCTGCCAGTCCAGCCATGCCGACAACTGGCGGCAGGCCCGGTGAGCCACGCAGGATCGGCACTGACGGAAGCGTCGGAATGGCAAACATGCTGGTCATCGCGCCAGCGCCTTTGAAGCTGCCTAAACTTTGAAGGCCATTCGCCAGTGCAGTGCCTTTGCAGCCCAAATCGCTCAGCGAGTTAAACAGCATGCCCTTCAGCGAACTCGTCAGCATGTCCTGCAGCAACTTCTTGCCCAGCATCGCCATGACGGGCGCAAGCGCATGACTGGGCGGCGCAGGCAGTGCAAGCGTAATCGCCAATGCAGTCAGCGCAACGCGGACGAGGGGCACCTTCATGGGTGCAAGTGTCCTCCCTGCAGTTCCGCGCGTCAAGCAACGCCAGAGTTCTGACAGCAACGCCAGAGTTCCAGGCTCGGGCACTTGCTGGATTGGCACTTGCTGGATTGCAATATCTGAGATCTGCAATCCGCTCCCGATGACACCAATGGCGGTCGCGGCACCGGTCGCCAGATTGATGCTGATCACCGAGGCTGCACGCCATGCCAAACAGGCTGGCCAAAATAATACGGCTTCTAACCTTCAATTGGGTTCTCCAAAAACAGGAACAAAGTGAGAATGACGAGCCCCGATCAAATTCCACAAAATGCGAAAATTTGCAGCAACGCCCGCACGAATCACTTCACAACGCAATGACAACACTTCAAGCCTGCCAACAACTCGACGCCCAAGACCGGTTGCGTCATTTGCGCGATCAATTCAACCTGCCAGAAAGCATCATTTACCTCGACGGCAATTCACTCGGCGCGCTGCCCAAAGCGACGGCAGCACGGGTTGCGCAAGTGGTCACGCAGGAATGGGGCACTGGCCTGATCCGCTCCTGGAACACAGCCGGCTGGATTGACCAGCCACAGCACCTGGGCGACAAAATCGCGCGACTGGTTGGCGCCAACCCGGGCGAAGTGGTCGCCGCCGACAGCACGTCCATCAACCTTTACAAAGTGCTGAGCGCAGCGCTTGCCATCGCCGCGCATGACGCACCCGCGCGCAAAACCATCTTGAGCGAGCAGAGCAACTTCCCGACCGACCTTTACATGGCCGAAGGCCTGTGCGAAGAGCGCGGAATGCGCCTGGAACTGGTCGAGCCAGACCAAATTGCGGCATCACTGAACGCCGATGTGGCGGTGCTGATGCTGACCCATGTCAACTACCGCAGCGGTGCCATGCATGACATGGCGGCGGTTACCCAAGCTGCCCGCAAAGCCGGCGCGTTGACAGTGTGGGACCTGGCCCACAGCGCGGGGGCCGTGCCAGTTCATTTGACGCAATCTGATGCCGACTTCGCGGTCGGTTGCGGCTACAAGTTTTTGAATGGCGGCCCCGGCGCTGCGGCCTTTCTGTGGGTCAACCCGCGCCATACCCATCGCCAGGACATCAACCACGGCAAGGGCGTGATCCAGCCCCTGCGCGGCTGGATGGGCCACGCCATGCCGTTTGCCTTCACGCCCGGTTACGCGCCCGCACCCGGCATCGCGCGCTACCTGTGCGGCACGCCGGGTGTGCTGGGCATGGCGGCGCTGGACTGCGGGCTTGATACGCTTCTGGCCGCCGAGCCGCTGGGCGGCATGGCAGCGTTGTATGCCAAGTCACTGCGCTTGAGCGATCTGTTCATCGCGCTGGTTGAACAAAACTGCGCCGGGCACGGCCTGGGCGTCGTCACACCCAAAGCGCACGCGCAACGCGGCTCGCAG
>JANMCB010000473.1:0-2346 GCA_031360805.1 Rhodoferax sp. | reverse complement strand
CTGTTTGCCGCCATGTTCCCCAACGGTGTGCATACGCCCCTGTGGATCGTGATCCCGGCCGCCGCTGCGATCGCCGGGTTTTTAGGTGTTCTGCTGGGCGCGCCCACCTTGCGATTGCGGGGCGACTACCTGGCCATCGTGACCTTGGGGTTTGGTGAAATCATCCGCGTGTTCTTGAACAATCTGGACCATCCGGTGAATATCACCAATGGCCCCAAAGGCTTGAACCAGATCGATTCGATCCGGTTTTTCGGGCTGGACCTGGGCAAGAAGCTGACGGTCGGGAATTTTGAGATCAACTCGGTGTCGCTCTACTACTACCTGTTTCTGGCGCTGGTGGTGGTCAGTGTCGTGATCTGCCACCGCCTTGAGCTGTCCCGCGTGGGGCGGGCCTGGATGGCGATCCGCGAGGATGAAATCGCCGCCAAGGCGATGGGCATCAACACCAGCAATTTGAAGCTGCTGGCTTTCGGCATGGGCGCAACCTTCGGCGGCGTGTCCGGGGCGATGTTCGCATCGTTTCAGGGCTTCATATCTCCAGAGTCGTTCAGCCTGATGGAGTCCGTGATGATTGTGGCCATGGTGGTGCTCGGTGGCATTGGCCACTTGCCCGGCGTGATTTTGGGCGCGGTATTGCTGTCGGCATTGCCGGAAGTTCTGCGCTACGTGGCCGGGCCTTTGCAGAACCTGACGGATGGGCGGCTTGACGCGTCCATCCTGCGCCAGTTGCTGATTGCCGTGGCGATGATCAGCGTCATGCTGCTGCGACCGCGCGGTTTGTGGCCTTCGCCCGACCATGGCAAGAGCCTGCAAAACTCGGCCACCAAGGAGGTCGCATGAGCAGTGAAGACGTTGTCCTGAATGTGACCGGGGTCTCCAAGCGCTTCGGCGGCCTGCAGGCCCTGAGTGATGTCGGCATCAACATCAAACGTGGCCAGGTCTATGGGCTGATTGGTCCCAATGGCGCTGGCAAGACCACCTTTTTCAATGTGCTGACCGGTCTGTACACGCCCGACAGCGGCCATTTTGAGCTGGCCGGCAAGACTTACCAGCCCACGGCAGTGCATGAAGTTGCCAAAGCCGGCATTGCGCGCACGTTTCAAAACATTCGCCTGTTCTCCGAGATGACCGCGCTTGAGAACGTGATGGTGGGCCGCCACATCCGCACCCATTCAGGCCTGATGGGCGCGATTTTCCGCACGCCTGGCTTCAAGGCCGAAGAGGCCGCCATTGCCAAACGCGCGCAGGAACTGCTGGACTACGTGGGCATCGGCAAGTTTGCCGACTACAAATCCCGCACCTTGAGTTACGGCGACCAGCGGCGTCTTGAAATCGCCCGTGCACTGGCCACCGACCCGCAGCTGATCGCGCTGGACGAGCCCGCTGCCGGCATGAACGCGACCGAGAAAGTCATGCTTCGAGAACTGATTGACCGCATCCGCAAGGACAACCGCACCATCCTGCTCATTGAGCATGATGTCAAGCTGGTGATGGGCTTGTGCGACCGTGTCACGGTGCTGGATTACGGCAAGCAGATCGCTGAGGGCACGCCGGCAGATGTGCAGCGAAATGAGAAGGTGATTGAGGCATACCTCGGAACGGGCGGCCATTAAGGCCAGGGCAATCATGACAGCAAAAACTCTACTCAAAGTCAGCGGTCTCAAGGTCGCCTATGGCGGCATCCAGGCCGTCAAGGGCATCGATTTCGAAGTGCGCGAAGGCGAACTGGTAAGCCTGATCGGCTCCAACGGCGCCGGCAAAACCACCACCATGAAGGCCGTCACCGGCACCTTGCCGTTTGCGGCCGGTGACATCGAATACCTGGGCAGGAGCATCAAGGGCAAAGGCGCCTGGGACATGGTCAACGAAGGCCTGGCGATGGTGCCTGAAGGCCGTGGCGTGTTCATGCGCATGACCATCACCGAGAACCTGCAGATGGGTGCCTACATCCGGGACGACAAGGCCGAGATCGCCCAGGACATCGAGAAGATGTTCACCATTTTTCCGCGCCTGCGTGAGCGCAAAAACCAGCTCGCTGGCACCATGTCGGGCGGCGAGCAGCAAATGCTGGCGATGGGTCGCGGCCTGATGAGCCGCCCCAAGGTGCTGCTGCTGGACGAGCCGTCGATGGGCCTGTCGCCGATCATGGTGGACAAGATCTTTGAGGTCATCCGCGACGTTGCCGCACAGGGCGTGACCATTTTGCTGGTTGAGCAGAACGCCAGCCGTGCCCTGGGCATTGCCGACCGGGGCTATGTGATGGAGTCTGGCCTGATCACCATGAGCGGGGACGCCAAGGTGATGCTGAGCGACCCGAAAGTACGCGCGGCGTATTTGGGTGAATAG
>JANMCB010000405.1:0-1617 GCA_031360805.1 Rhodoferax sp. | reverse complement strand
GGCAGGCTGTCCACGCTGGCAGGGTGCGCCAGGGACTTATTCTCTGATGCCAACGCTGCAGCCGTGACGTGTGCAATCATGAAGCCGCTGTTCAGGCCAGCGTCTGCTGTCAAAAATGCCGGCAGGCGCGACACGCTGCAGTCAATCAACATGGCAATGCGACGCTCTGCAATGGCGCCGACCTCGGCAATCGCCAGTGCCATTCCATCAGCGGCCAATGCTACTGGCTCGGCGTGGAAATTCCCGCCTGAAAGGATGATGGCCTCGCACGCACCCTGCTCGCTGCTTGCGGACACAAAAACCAGCGGGTTGTCGGTCACGGCGTTGGCCTCGCGCAGCAGCACCATGGCGGCGTGGCGCAGTTGGTCCAGACACGCCCCAACCACTTGCGGTTGGCAGCGCAGGCTGTAGGGGTCTTGCACCCGGTCATCACCATCGCGGTGCGAATTTCTGATTTCACTGCCCAGCAACAAGGCACGGTAATACTGGGCAACGTCAATTTGGCCGGGTTGGCCGCGCAAGGCGTGAATGCGCGGGTCAAAGGGCCCGTCACTGCCACGGGCCGCATCGACGGTGAGTGCGCCTATTACCAGAGCGGCTTCCAGCACCGGCTCAAACTCAAGCAGTGCGTGCAGGGCCAGCGCGGTCGAGGTTTGTGTGCCGTTGATCAGCGCCAGTCCTTCCTTGGCGCCCAAAACCAGGGGTCTGATCCCTGCCTGTTTCAAGGCGGCGGCGGCCGGGATGCGTTCACCGCAATGCAGCATCTCGCCCTCGCCGATCAAGGCCAGAGTCATGTGGGCCAAAGGTGCCAGATCGCCCGATGCGCCAACCGATCCCTGTGATGGAACGTAGGGTACCAGGCCCGCGTTATGAACCGCCAGCAGGGTGTCAACCACCACCTCACGAACACCTGAATAGCCGCGGGCCAGGCTGGCAGCCTTGAGCGCCAGCATCAGCCGCACAATTTTTGGCGCGAGCGGCGTGCCCACACCCACACTGTGGGAGCGGATCAAGTTGAGTTGCAAGGTCGCCAACTGCGCCTTGCTGATGCGCTGGTTGGCCAGTTTGCCAAAGCCGGTGTTCACGCCGTAGACCGGCGCCTCGCCATCGGCGGCGGCCTGCACGACTCGCTGGCTGGCGCGGATGACTTCCATGCTTGACGCAGGAAACGCCAGATGGATGCCGCCCAGGTGGATGGCTGACAGTTGTTCCAGCGTCAATTGCCCTGGAACAACGCACAAATCAGTCGTCATTTCATTAACCCAGCATGGGCAGGTTCAGGTGGTTGTCGTGGGCGCTTGTTTTGGCGATGTCATAGCCTGCATCGGCATGGCGCATGACACCAGAGGCCGGGTCGTTGAACAGCACACGTTCAAGCCGTTGTGCCGCCTCAGGCGTGCCATCGGCCACGATGACGACCCCGGCGTGCTGTGAATAGCCCATGCCCACACCACCACCGTGGTGCAGGCTGACCCAGGTGGCGCCGCTGGCGGTGTTGAGCAGGGCGTTCAGCAGCGGCCAGTCGCTCACCGCATCGCTGCCGTCCATCATGGATTCGGTCTCGCGGTTGGGGGAAGCCACCGAGCCGCTGTCCAGATGGTCGCGGCCGATCACGAT
>JANMCB010000359.1:0-2274 GCA_031360805.1 Rhodoferax sp. | reverse complement strand
CAGGTCCAGCAGGATCAGGTCATAGTTGTGCGTTCGGTGCAGGTCGCACACATCGCGCGAGTCCAGCGTGGCGCTGACGTTGGTGTAGCCCGCGTCGTGCAGCAGTTCCTGCAGCAACTGCACGTTGGACGCCTGGTCGTCCACGATCAGGATATTCGCTTCCAGCAAGTCGGCCTCGGCAATTTTCATGGCGTCTCCTCTAGCGCTAGTGTGTCCTTTTGGGCCTTGGCATAGCTGAAGGATTTCTCCAGCGTGGCCATGAAATCACTCACTTTGATGGGCTTGGTGACATAGGCGAAAAACCCGGTCGCCAGGCCCTTCTCAATGTCCCTGGGCATGGCGTTGGCGCTTAGCGCCACCACCGGGATGTGGCTCGTGGTCAAGCCCTTGGCGAGAATTTCCAGGGCCTGAAAACCGTTGATGCCGGGCAGGTTGATGTCCATCAGGATCACGTCAGGCAGAAAATTGCGGGCCATTTCAATGCCACTCAGGCCGTCGCTTGCCGAAAGCAGCAACACGTCGGGCCGGCGTGCCACCAGGTCTTCAATCAGCATCAGGTTGGCCGGGTTGTCTTCAACGCACAGCAGGGTGAACCTGTGCGCCTGCGCCTGAATCGGGATCAGTTCAATTTTTTCATCGGATCGCAGGGCAACGCTGGCGAATTGTGGCTGGGTCAGGTCCAGCTCAACCCAGAAATTGCTGCCGCTGCCGACGATGCTCTGCACACCAATGCTGCCGCCCATCAGTTCGACCAGGCGCTTGCAGACCACCAGGCCAATGCCGGTGCCCTCGTTGCCGCTGTTCTCTTGCCCGAGGCGGTTGAAAGGCTGGAACAGGTGGTCGATTTTATCGGGCGTCAGGCCCGCGCCCGTGTCGCGAACCTCCAGGCGCAGGCGCCCCGGCGTGTCCAGGTTGCAGCTGACGGTGACCGTGCCATCCACCCGGTTGTATTTGATGGCATTGGACAGCAGGTTGATCGCCACCTGTTTGAAGCGCGTGCGGTCGGCACCAATGTGCGGCGGCGCGTCAAACTGCGGAAACACAAGGCGAATGCCGCGCTTGGTGGCCTGCGGCCCGACCATGGCATGGCACTCCTGCAGAACTTCCGCCAGGTTGACCGGCTCGCGCACTAGTGACAGCGTGCCGGATTCGATCAATGCCAGGTCCAGGAGCTCGTTGATCAGGCCCAGCAAATACCAGCCCGCATGCAGAATCTGGCCAATGCCGCGTTTCTGCGACACGCTGGGCTCGGGCGAGCCGGATTCCATCAGTTGCGCAAAGCCCAAAATCGCATTCAGTGGCGTGCGCAGTTCATGGCTCATGCTGGAGAGGAAATCGGTTTTGGCCAGATTGGCCTTGTCTGCGGCCAAGATTGCGGCTTCAAGCTCGGTGTTTTTATCCAGCAGAATCTGGTCCAGCCGAGCGCGCTCGGCCTCCACCCGCTTGCGCGCCGTGTTGTCGGTGCCAATCAGAAGGTAGCCGATGATGGCGCTTTGCGCATCACGCAGCGCGGTGACCGACACCACGGCGGGCAGGCGGCTGCCGTCCTTGCGCACATAGGTCAGCTCGTAAATATCTTCAATGCCGCGCGACGCCTTGAACACGAGCGCCTCAAAGCCAGGGGAAATGGGTGTGCCCAACTCGTCCGTCAGTGCCTGGGCACGGGCGATCACCTCGTTGGGGTCTGAAATGTCGGCCGGGGTGACTTTGTTGACCACATCCACTGCTTCATAACCCAGCATCCGCTCGGCACCCACGTTGAAGATCTGGATCACGCCCCTTGCGTCGGTGGCAATGCTGGAGAAGTTGGCGCTGTTGAAGATCGCGTCCTGCAACGCAAAGGTTTTCAGCAACGCCGCCGCTTCGTGGGCCATCGGCAAGGGTGATGGCGACAATGCTGCGTCGGCAGGTAGAAAGCGGTCATCGGACTGGGGCATGGCGATTTCCGGGGTTGCGGTGGACGAACGCGGCGGGCAAACGCAACTCTCTGAACGGAGCCCTACCGAAAGCCATGATCGCGGGATTTGGCTCGCGGGTCTGTACGCTATCGAACATAAGGCGTGTTTTCCTGCAAAAGGTGTAGGAAGCAGACGACACGCAGAACCGACTGCCTCTGATGGGGAAGTCGGGTTTGCGACGGGATCATGGAGGCTCGATCTATAGAACGGGATTTCCATGAACACAACGCTCCAACGCGCGACCGCTCCCGCCAGGACCTGCGCGACCCTGCCTGGAACGCATGGAACGCATGGGGCGGGCCAGCGAGCATCGCAC
>JANMCB010000302.1:0-17019 GCA_031360805.1 Rhodoferax sp. | reverse complement strand
GGCAGAGGGAAATCTTCCGCCAGCTTTTCCAGCACTTCTTCGTCGGTGCTGGGCGCGCCGGTGGCGGTTTTCTTGACGATGGGCAGGCCCAGTTTGGTGAAGAAGATGTCGCCAATCTGCTTGGGAGAACTCAGGTTGAATGGCTGCCCGGCCAGTGCGTGGGCCTCCACTTCCAGTTGCATCATGCGCTGGCCCAACTCATGGCTTTGCGCGGCCAACATGGGCGCGTCGATCAGCACCCCGTTGCGCTCGATGCGGTACAGGGTCTCGCTGCTGGCGATTTCCAGTTCATAGACCGCACGCAGCTTGTCGTTGGCTTGCAGTTGCGGCCACAGGGCCAGATGCACATCCAGCGTCTGGTCGCTGTCCTCGCAGGAATACTCGGCTGCCTTGGCGATATCAACCTGGTTGAAGGTGATCTGATGCACGCCCTTGCCGCACAAATCCTCAAAGCTGATGCCCGTGCGACCCACGTGGCGCAGCGCCAGGCTGGACAGGCCATGCGGCTTGTTCACCTCCAGCACATAGCTTTGCAGCATGGTGTCGTGCGCATAGCCTTGCACTTCAATGCCATGGTTGGCGAACACATGGCGGTCGTACTTGACGTGTTGGCCGAGCTTCTTTTTGTTGCCGTTTTCCAGCCACGGCTTGAGTTTGGCCAGCACCTCGTCACGCGGCAACTGCCCGGGGGCGTCGGGGTAGTCGTGCGTGAGGGGAATGTAGGCAGCCTCGCCCGGCTTGACGCTGAACGAGATGCCGACAATTTCGGCCCGCATTTCGTCAAGCGAGGTGGTCTCGGTATCAACCGCCACCAGCTCGGCGGCCTCCAGCTTCGCCAGCCAAGTGTTGAAGGCGTCCCAAGTCATCACTGTGTCGTAGTTCAGCGTGCTGGCTTTGGAGGCTACCGGCGCTGTGGGCTCTTCAGGCGCGTCAAACAGGCCCGGGTTGGCTTGGAGTTTGGCGCTCGCAGGCGCAGCCGGGCTGGCGGGCGAATCGGCCAGCGCGCTGACACTTTTGGCCAGCCCCTTGAAGCCAAATTTTTCGTAAAACGCTTTGAGCGAAGCCGGGTCCTGGGCGGTGAACGCAATCGATTCCAGCGCCGGCAAACCGCTGATGTGGCCGGCCAGATCGCAGTCGGTCTTGATCGTCAACAGCGCGCGCCCGGTTGGCAACCAGTCAATCGCCTTGCGCAGGTTTTCTCCCACCACGCCTTTGATGTTGCCCGCGTTGGCGACCACTGCCTCCAACGAGCCGTATTCCTGCAGCCACTTGGCAGCGGTTTTGGGGCCCACCTTCTCCACTCCGGGGACGTTGTCCACGGCGTCGCCCACCAGAATTTGATAGTCCACCATCAGCCGCGCCGGCACGCCAAACTCGGCCTCAACCCCTGCAAGGTCGCGCCGCTTGCCGTTCATGGTGTCGATCATGGTGATGTGCTGGTTGACCAGTTGCGCCAGGTCCTTGTCGCCGCTGGAGATCACCACTTCGATGCCCTGCCGGGCGGCAATCACCGCCAGCGTGCCAATCACGTCGTCGGCCTCGACGCCGCCAATGCTGAACACCGGCCAGCCCAGCAGGCGCACCACCTCGTGAATCGGCTCGATCTGGGCACGCAAATCATCCGGCATGGGTGAGCGCTGCGCCTTGTACTGCGGGTAGATCGCATCGCGAAAGGTCGGGCCTTTGGCATCAAAAACACAGGCGGCGTAGTCGGCCCGAACTTCCTTGCGCAGGCTTTGCATCATGTTGACCATGCCACGAATGGCGCCGGTCGGCGCACTGGTCGCGTCACCCGGTACGACGCGCAAATCGGGCATGGCGTGAAAGGCGCGGTACAGGTAGCTGGAGCCATCGACCAGCAGCAGGGTTTTGGGTGGCTGGGCTGTGGCGGCGCGGGCGTCGGCGTTAGCGCCCATGGGGAAGGTGGCATCGGTCATGACCGCATTTTGCCTTTGAAGCGCAGGTTTCGGCAGACCGGCAGCGCCGTTCTACAATAAAGCCATGCGCATTGCATTTCCTACCTGCATTTTGTTGACCAGCCTGGTGCTTGGCTCGGGTGGCGCTCTCGCGCAAAGCCCGTCAACTACAGCGCCGGCGGCTGCAGTGCCGACAAGCCAGGCAAGTTCAACCAACACCCGAACCCCGTCTTCGCCTGCAGCCGCGCCTGGTCGAGAGGTCGCCAAGTCGATTCCGCCCGGCAGTCTGAACGCTGCGAGCCCGCCCGGCAAATCCGGTGCTGACCAACTGATTGAACGAATCACCGTGGACGACGGCGGCGCCCGCATCAGCGAGCTGCGGTTTGGCGGCGAAACGCGCAGCATTACCGTGCAGCCCAAAGGGGGCATGCCGGCCTATGACGTGCGCCCCATCAGCGGTGCGGACATCCAGCCGACCAGCGGCACGCGCACCTGGAAAATCCTGGGTTTCTAAGCACGGCTCGATGGCGGTTTACACACACGTCTCGTTTGATGAGGCCAGCACACTTTTGCAACGTCTCCAGCTGGGGCAGCTCCAATCCATGGAAGGCTGCGCTGGCGGCATTGAAAACACCAACTACTTTGTGACAACCGACGTCGGTGCCTATGTCCTGACGCTGTTTGAGCGCCTGACCGCCAGCCAGTTGCCGTTTTACCTGCGGCTGATGAAGCACCTGGCCTTGCGCGGCATTCCGGTGCCGGAGCCTGCCGCCGATACCAATGGCGATCTGCTGTACAGCCTGAACGGCAAACCGGCGACCGTGGTTAACCGGCTTCGCGGCAAGAGCGAGCTGGCACCTACCCCCGCGCATTGCGAAGCGGTGGGCCGCTGGCTCGCCAAAATGCACCTTGTCGGGCGCGATTTTGACCTGCAACAGCCCAATCTGCGCGGCCTGGACTGGTGGAACAGCACGGTCCCGGTGATCCTGCCGTTTCTGGATGAGGGTCAGACCGGCCTGATTCTGGGAGAGTTGGCCTATCAGAATCACATTGCGTCGTCGCCGCGCTATGCGGCACTGCCACGTGGCGCGATTCACGCCGACCTGTTTCGGGACAACGTCATGTTTTCCGGGCTGCAGGACGAACCCGATGCGACGGCACCCAAGCCCGAAATGACAGGCCTGTTCGATTTTTACTTCGCGGGTGTTGACACCTGGGTGTTTGACCTGGCCGTTTGCCTGAACGACTGGTGCATTGACCTGCAAAGTGGTGCGCCCGACGCCAGCCGCAGTGCTGCCCTCCTGGCAGCCTATGAATCCGTGCGGCCCCTTGCCGCGGCCGAGCGCCAAAGCATGCCCGCCATGTTGCGAGGCGCAGCGCTGCGCTTCTGGATTTCGCGATTGTGGGACCTGCACCTTCCGCGCGAGGCCAGCGTGCTCCAGGCCCATGACCCGGCGCACTTCGAACGTGTGCTGCGCCGCTGCCTGGCGTGAAAAACCGCACACAATGTGCCTTGGCTTTCACAAACCGTAAAGCAAAACACCAACCCGACTGAACTCCTGCCGCGCCGCGCCACTCCATCATGAAACTGAATATCGTTCCCGCAAAAATGGGCATTCAATGGGTCAAACTCGGGGTCAGAACCTTTTTCAAGCAGCCATTGGCGCTGGCCGGCCTGTTCTTCATGTTCATGGCGGCCATGTCAATCCTGAGCATGGTGCCGTTCCTGGGCAACCTGCTGGCGCTGGCTTTGCTGCCCGCCGCAACCTTGGGCCTGATGGCTGCAACCCATGAGGCTACCAAAGGCAAGTTTCCCATGCCCTCCATCCTGATCACCGCGTTTCGTGCGGGCCAACACCAATTGAAAGCCATGCTGGTTTTGGGCGCTGTTTACGCGGTTGGATTCCTGCTGGTGATGGGTGCCTCAGCCCTGTTTGACGGTGGCAAGTTTGCACAGCTTTACCTGGTTGGCGGGTCACTGACACGCGAAACCATGACACAGGGCGATTTTCAAGGTGCCATGTGGATCAGCATGCTGCTGTACCTGCCGTTGTCGATGCTGTTCTGGCATGCGCCCGCACTGGTGCACTGGCACGGCATTGCGCCACTCAAGAGCCTGTTTTTCAGTTTTATGGCCTGCGCACGCAACTTTGGCGCTTATACAGTTTTTGGGCTGGCCTGGATGGGCGTGTTTTTGATTGTGGGCATGGCAGTCACCACCTTGGCAGCGTTGATCGGCGGGCCCAATGCCGCAGGCGCTGCCATGTTTCCGACCGCATTGCTGCTGGCCGCCATGTTCTTTACATCGATCTATTTCACGTTTCAATCCACCTTTGATTCCACCGATCAACCCGGGCTGCAGGCCCCTGCCGGAGACGCCGCATGACACAACACCTATTGCAAGGTCGCACCGAAGGCGAAGTGACCTGGTTTCAGCGGCGCAGCTTCATGACTGCTGCTGCGGCCTGGACGGCCATGGGCGGCTTTGCCAGTGCAGAGGCGCAATCGCGCAGCAACATCATCGAGCTCAATGGAGACGCCTTCATCAATGGCGAACGGCTGCGGGCGCAGCAAACTATCCAGACCGGCGACAAGCTGGAGACCGGGCCTGGCTCCAGCCTGATTTTTGTACTGGGCAATTCATCGTTTCAGGTGCGCCAAAACACCAACATGATCGTTGAGCGCGGTGCCACGCTGACCGCAGTGAGCATTCTTCGCCTGCTTGCCGGTGGTGTGGCCAGCGTATGGGGACGTGGCGGCAACCGCCGGATTGTCACCCCGACCTTGACCGCCGGGATTCGCGGCACGGGCGTGTACACCGAAATTCTTGCCAACCAGAATGGCCGCAGCTATTTCTGCAATTGCTATGGCACGGTGGACGTTGGGGCTGGCGGCGACAAGGCCTTGAGCCGCGCCAGCTACCACCAGTCATTCTGGGGCGAAGTGCAGCCCGTCAATGGCCGCTTTTTGACACCCGCCAAGGCCATCAACCATACCGACGAAGAGATGGAAACCCTGGCTCGTTTGGTGAATCAGCGCACGGCCTGGCAAATTTCTGGCCGACGCGGCACCAAGGACGGCATGGGCTACGCCGACGGTCAACCGGCACAACCGCATCCGGCCCAGATACCGGGCCAATAAATCAGTTTTTCGCCTTGTAGTCGGCAATCGACTTGGCAAGGTCCACGTACTCTTCACAGGTCTTGTTGCCGCAAAGCACTTCCAGCTGCACCAGGTGCTTTTCAGCCTCGGCCGGTTTCTTGTCCATCAGGTAAGCCTCGCCGATGTACTCATGCGCGCCCTTGTGTTTGGGGTTGAGCTTGAGCGCGGTGTTGTAGTGGTCAAACGCCTTTGCCAAATCGGGGGTCGCACGCTTGCGGTAGGTGTATCCCAGCAAATTGTGCACATCCGCATTGTGTGGCTCTTCCCGAACTGCCTGGTTCAGCTCGAACATCGCTTTGCTCCAGTCTTTGGCATCGATCGACTTGCGGGCGTTGGCCAACCGTTCACTCATGGGCGGGCCGGTTGGCGTATCAGCGGCCAGGGCGTACTGGGGTGCAGAAACAAGCGCCGCCAACGAGATGGCCAGCGCCATGGTTTTGACGCGGTGCGACAGGATTGGCATTGTCATGAAGGGCTCCTTTGAAGAGATGTCGGTAACAGATGGGTGCGCACGATTCTCAGGCTTCATGCCTTGGCATGGACTCCGTCTAAATCAGCAAAGTTTCCTGATGACGGCATATCGTTCCGCAATTCGCGTGAAAAAAATCACGGCGCGCCAGCTCATGGCAACGGCGTAAGTTTGGCAATGCCAAGCGCCAGCCACTTGACACCATGGCGCGGGAAACTGACCTGTGCCCGCGCATCGCTACCCGCGCCTTCAAGCAACAACACCGTGCCCTCGCCAAACTTGTTGTGAAAGACTTTCATGTTCGCGCGAAGATTGTGACCCGAATCCTTTTGCACAGGATCGGTCGAAGCGGATGAACCTGAAAAACCGGAGCCTCCCGCCCCGCCCGCCAGAGTCGCGGCGTAGGAACCCTCCCTGCCGGGCACCGCACCAAAGCCCACCCCGTATTTGGGTTGCCTGGGCGTGATCCATTTCAGCGCCTCGTCAGGCAGCTCGTCAAAAAACCGGCTCTTCAAGTTGTAGCGGGTCTGGCCATGCAGCATGCGGGTTTGCGAGTGACTGAGATAGAGCCGCTTGCGGGCGCGCGTGATCGCGACGTACATCAGTCGCCGCTCTTCTTCCAGACCATCGCGGTCACTCATCGAATTTTCGTGCGGGAACAGGCCCTCTTCCATGCCGGTGATGAAGACACAGTCAAACTCCAGCCCTTTGCTGGAATGCACGGTCATCAACTGGATTGCGTCCTGCCCGGCTTTGGCCTGGTTGTCGCCGGACTCCAGCGCAGCGTGAGTCAAGAAAGCGGCCAGCGGCGAGAGGGTTTCGCCCGTGTCAGCGTCCGGGGCCGGCAGTTCCTCCAGCGGTCGGTTCGGATCAAGCCCCTGGCTCACGGGCGACTGCGTCAACGCGTCGCCCAGTTCATCCACCGGCAAGGCCACCGCATCACGGCCGAAACCCTCCTGCGTGACAAAGCTCTCGGCCGCGTTCACCAACTCTTCCAAGTTCTCGATGCGGTCAGCGCCTTCGCGGTCGGCTTTGTAATGCTCGATCAAACCGCTGTGCTGCAGCACCAGCTCAATGATCTCGCGCAGGCTGAGGTTTTGTGTCTGCTCGCGCAACACGTCGATCTTTGCCACAAAACCACCAATATTGGCACCCGCCTTGCCGCCAAGCGCGCTGACCGCGTCATGCAGCGAGCAGCCCGCCGCCCGTGCCACGTCCTGCAACTGCTCAATGCTGCGCGCCCCAATGCCGCGCGGCGGAAAGTTGACGATGCGCATGAAGCTGGTGTCGTCGTTCGGATTCTCCAGAATGCGCAGGTAAGCCAGTGCGTGCTTGATTTCCGCACGTTCAAAAAAGCGCAGGCCGCCATACACCTTGTACGGCATGGCAGCGTTGAACAGCGCAGTTTCAATCACCCGGCTTTGCGCGTTGCTGCGGTACAGCACGGCGATCTCTTTTCTCTGGAATGAGGCCCCCACGCTTGTCACTTCGTGTGCTGCGCTGCCCCCCGAGGGGGCTAATTTTCCTAGGGGCGGCCCGTCGAAAAATTGCTCCCCACGCACGAGATGCTTCATCTCATCGACCATCCACTGCGCCTCGGCAAAGTCGCTGGTTGCCTCGTAAACGCGAACCGGTTCGCCCGGCCCTTGATCGGTGCGCAGGTTCTTGCCCAGGCGCTTGCTGTTGTGGCCAATCAGCTCGTTGGCAGAATCCAGAATGTTGCTCCCGCTTCGGTAGTTTTGCTCCAGCTTGATCTGGTGCTGCACCTTGAATTCGCGCACAAAATCTGCCATGTTGCCGACGCGCGCGCCGCGAAAGGCGTAGATGCTCTGGTCGTCATCACCCACCGCCAGCACGCTGCCCGTGGGGTTGAAGCTGGCCTGCTCCAGACCGATCCCGCCCGCCACATGGGCGCCTGTACCAGCCAGCATCTTGATCCAGGCGTATTGCAGCTTGTTGGTGTCCTGAAACTCATCGATCAGGATATGCCGAAAACGCCGCTGGTAGTGCTCGCGAATCGGATCGTTGTCGCGCAGCAGCTCGTAGCTGCGCAACATCAGCTCGCCAAAGTCCACAACGCCTTCGCGCTGGCATTGGTCTTCATAGGCCTGGTAAATCTCGATTTTCTTGCGGGTGTCCTCGCCCTGCACTTCCACCATGTTGGGACGCAGGCCGTCCTCCTTGCAGCCTGCAATGAACCACTGCTGTTGCTTGGCCGGGAAGCGTTCATCGTCAAAACCAAACTGCTTGTACAGACGCTTGATGGCACTTAACTGGTCCTGCGTGTCCAGAATCTGGAACGACTGCGGCAGATTGGCCATTTTGTAGTGCGAGCGCAAAAACCGGTTGCACAGGCCGTGAAACGTGCCAATCCACATGCCGCGCACATTCACCGGCAGCATCGCTGAAAGGCGCAGCATCATCTCCTTGGCAGCCTTGTTGGTGAAGGTCACGGCCATGATGCCGCCCGGCGACACCAGGCCGTTTTGCAGCAGCCAGGCAATCCGGGTGGTCAGCACACGGGTTTTTCCCGAACCCGCTCCTGCCAGAATCAGCGCGTGTTCGTTCGGCAACACCACCGCCGCGCGTTGTTCCGGGTTAAGGTTTTGTAAGAGTGGCGACTCTGGCACGACTGCTGTATCAACCATTGATTTGACGTCTGGAAACATACGCTCATTGTAGGAATCCGCAGATGCTTTTTTTCAACAAATTTTTTGCCTTGGCCGGGTTGGCAGCCGTCATCTTGGGGTCGGGCCAAAACGCGTGGGCGCAGTCGTCCTGTTCCAGTGACGGGCAGCGGCCACCGGTGGCTCTGATCGAGCGCTTCATCAGCGCCGATTGCGATGCCTGCTGGGCTGACGCAGCAACCCTGCAACCCAAGGTCGGTGAGCTGGCACTTGACTGGATCGTGCCCAGCGCCCAAGGCGATGCCGCGCCCCTGTCAGCCGCCGCCAGTCGCGATGCGCTCAATCGCCTTCTGGCGGTCAGTCAACCCGCACCCGCGACGGCGTTCAATCTGCGGCGCCCGGTTATGGCAAAGCCCCTTGCGCTACGGGTCGCCCGAGGCGTTGCCTTGGGCGGCTACATGGGCGCTTCGATCGAACTGACCCATCCACGGGGCAAGACGCTGCCGGTTCACGCCCTGACGGCCCGGCTGCTATTGGTTGAAGCCGTTCCCGCTGGCACCGACGGCACGCCTGTCGCGCGCAATCTGGTCAGGAATTCACTTGAGATCACCTGGAACGAACCGGGTACAAGCCCGCCACCCACCAAGGCCCAAAAGCGACTTTACGAGTCGCGCCCCATGAGCATCCCCGAAGGTGCCAATCCGGACCGCCTGCGCGTCGTCGGCTGGGTGGAGGAAGCCGATGGGAAGGTAGTGGCCAGCGCAGCAAGTGTTTGCATCAACTGAAGATTGCTACATTAACGATAGCAAACTATTTATATACTACGAGGGCTAGAGTCACATTTAATTCCTAAATCGAGAGATTTGGCACTTTTACGACGCGAATTTTGATTTTTTCATATCACCGGTGATATGACATAGCCGACAGTTCCAGAGCAACCGAAACTCCGCTCCCATCGCCGAACGTCGTCAGGCCAAAGCAGGTTCGCACGCTGGCGCATTCCCGTAGAATCAATCACCGGGCCCAAGCATTTGTGGCCCGGTTTTTTTTGCCTCACGTTTTTTACTTCACGTTTTCTACTTCACGTTTTTGACCTCGCGTTTTTTGCCTCCCTTATGAGGCCTCTGGAGCTTGTGCCATGGAAATTTTTGACTACGACAACATTCTGCTGCTGCCACGCAAGTGCCGCGTCGAAAGCCGTTCGGAGTGCGACGCCAGCGTCACGCTGGGCACCCGCAGCTTTCGGCTGCCGGTGGTGCCCGCCAATATGAAGACGGTGGTGGACGAACCCATCTGCACCTGGCTCGCCCAAAACGGCTATTTTTATGTGATGCACCGCTTTGACCTGGACAACGTGGCTTTCGTCAAAACCATGAAATCCAAGGGCCTGTTCGCTTCGATTTCCCTGGGTGTGAAAAAGCCAGATTACGACGTGGTGGACCAACTGGCTGCACTGGGCCTCGTACCCGAGTACATCACCATCGACATTGCGCATGGGCACGCTGACAGTGTCAGGAACATGATCGGCTACCTGCGCGAGAAGATGCCAGCCACCTTCATCATCGCCGGCAATGTGGCCACGCCCGAAGCCGTGATTGACCTGGAGAACTGGGGGGCGGACGCCACCAAGGTCGGCGTCGGCCCGGGCAAGGTCTGCATCACCAAGCTCAAAACCGGTTTTGGCACCGGCGGCTGGCAGCTCTCGGCCTTGAAATGGTGTGCCCGCGTGGCGACCAAGCCGATCATCGCGGATGGCGGCATTCGCGACCACGGTGACATAGCCAAGAGTGTGCGCTTTGGCGCCTCGATGGTGATGATTGGCTCGCTGTTTGCGGGCCATGAGGAATCGCCCGGCAAGACGGTGGAAGTCGACGGCAAATTGTTCAAGGAGTATTACGGCTCGGCCAGCGATTTCAACAAGGGCGAGTACAAACACGTTGAAGGCAAGCGCATTCTGGAGCCTATCAAAGGCCCGCTGAAAAATACGCTGATCGAGATGGAACAGGACGTGCAAAGCTCCATTAGCTACTCTGGCGGCAAGAAGCTGATGGATATTCGCAAAGTAAATTACGTCACGCTCGGCGGCGACAACGCTGGCGAACATCTGCTGATGTAAACACGCTCTGAACCCAAGGCATGCCGATCACGCCCCCCGAATCAGCGGCCCCGTCACCACCCGAGCCGCGCCAGTCTGCCTTGGCGCCATTGGGCGTGCCGGCCTTTCGCATGCTGTGGTTCACCTGGTTGACGGCCAACATCAGCATGTGGATGAACGACGTGGCTGCCGCCTGGATGATGAGCTCGCTCACCACGACTCCGATCTGGGTAGCGCTGGTGCAAACGGCCTCCACTTTGCCGGTCTTCCTCTTGGGCTTGCCCAGCGGTGCACTGGCCGACATACTGAACCGCAAACGGTTTTTGCTGTTTACGCAGTTCTGGGTGCTCTGCGTCGCTTTGCTTCTGTGCACTGCAGTGCTGACCAACATGATGACGCCGACCGTCCTGCTCATGCTGATTTTTGCCAACGGCGTTGGGTTGGCGCTGCGCTGGCCGGTTTTTTCAGCCATCGTGCCCGAGCTGGTGCCCAGGGTGCAATTGCCTGCTGCGCTGGCCTTGAACGGCATCTCGATGAACGCGTCGCGCATCGTCGGCCCGCTGGTGGCTGGCGCCCTGATTGCCAGCCTGGGCAGCGCCTACGTGTTCCTGCTGAACGCAGCGCTGGCTGTGCTGGCTGCCGTGGTTATTTCACGCTGGAAGCACACACCCACACCGCAACCACTGGGGCGCGAGAAGCTCTTCAGCGCGATGCGCGTCGGGCTGCAGTACGTCGGGCAATCGGCACACTTGCAGGGCGTGCTGGTGCGAATTTCACTGTTTTTCTTTCACTCGACAGCGCTCCTGGCGCTATTGCCGCTGATCGCGCGCGGCCTGCATGGCGGCTCCGCAGGGACCTACACGCTGATGCTGTCCAGCATGGGCGCGGGCGCAATTGTGGCGGCCCTGTTTTTGCCCCGCCTGCGCCAGGGCTGGTCACGCGACGGCTTGGTCGCCCGTGGCTCGACCTTGCAGTCCGCTGCCATGCTGGTGGTCGCCTTTTCCCCCGACGCCTGGTACGCCGTACCCGCCATGTTTGCCGCAGGAATGGCCTGGATCACAACCGCCAATTCACTCAGCGTGTCGGCCCAGTTGGGCCTGCCGGGCTGGGTGCGGGCGCGCGGCATGTCCATGTTCCAGATGGCCATCATGGGCGCCAGCGCCATCGGTGCGGCCATTTGGGGCCAGGTCGCAACGGTGGCATCCGTACAGACCAGCCTGGTCGTCGCCGCCTGCACCGGGATGGTGAGCATGCTGCTGGTCAACTGGTGGATGGCAGACAACAGTGTGGAAGAAGATTTAACGCCGTCCCGCAAATTCAAGATACCGGTGGTGGATGCGCCACCCGAGTCCGGGCAAGTGCTGTCAACCATCGAGTACCGGATTGACCCGGCCAAGGCAGACGAGTTTCGCAAGCTGATGCAGGTCAGCCGGCGCAGCCGGTTGCGACACGGCGCGCTGTCCTGGGAGCTGTTGCGGGACGTCAGCGACCCGGGCCGATTTGTCGAGCAGGTGGTTGATGCCTCCTGGGCAGAACACCTGCGCCGGTTCGAGCGCGTGACCGCCAGTGACGCAGCGCTGCGCGACCGCAAGCTCGCGTTTCACACGGGCGAATCGCCGCCTGTGGTCACGCGCTGTGTGATCGAATCGACCGTCAAGAGCCGCAGCACCTGACCGGTCACAGCCTCAGCAGTTCCAGCAGCAAAGCACTCAGGCGCGAACCCGATGCCGGCAAGGACTCCACAATGCTGAAGTGGTTTAAACCGGGCAACGCCTCGCACACAGGCACTGTCTGGCGGCCCCACGCCGTTTGAATCAAGCCGTTGTGGCGCAAGAACTCGGCACTCTCAAGGCCCCCTGCAACACTGTAAAACAGCCCCCGGCCGGCGACAACGCCGGGGTTTGGCATCCAGGCCGGGCTGCATTTTTTGGCGTGGGCGGGCGTCAACCTGAGGGAATCTTCCAGGAACGGTGTTTGCCGAACCGATTCCAGTTCGAACAGGCCCGAAATCGACATCCCGTTTTTGGCCAGTTTCGCAGGCAAATCACGCCCCACGATTTGCCATTGCACAGCCATCATCATGGCTGCCAGGTGACCGCCGGCCGAGTGACCCACCACAGTGATGCGGGACGGGTCGCCACCAAACTTGTCAATGTACCGGTAAACCCAGGCCAGCGCCTTGACCATCTGCAGGGTGATGTCGGGAATGGTCACAGGGTTCGACAAGCTGCCAGGGCACAACGCATAGTTGGCCACGACAACACAAGCGCCCTTCTTGACCAGTTCAGGCGCAATCAGGGAGTGGTCTGACTTGTCTAGCGAACGCCAGTAACCCCCGTGTATGAAGAACAGCACTGGCGCGCCCTTGCCGGCGGGCCCTGCCTGCGCCGGGAAAATATCCATCGCCTCGCTGGGCGCAGCGCCGTAAGCTACGTCAAGGGTGCATGGCAGCGTTGTGCGGGCAATCAGTGAGTCGCGCTGCCAGCGTGCGAAGTGCACAGCAAAGTCAGGCACCAGCGCCCGGTTGTTGTACATGCGGTCAAGCCAGACGGGATCGGGGGGTGTCAATTTGTTCTCCAATCAGAAGGTTAATGGCAAACAGTAATTTTTGGCCAGACCCGTCGCCCCCAACTCTGTGCCCTACCAACGGGCTAACTGGCAATAGCGAAGGTCAACACCTCAATGATGCGGCGCGGCAAGGCTTTTTACAATGATTGTGACCCAAAGCAATCGGCCCGCGAGCGCCCACCGCAGTGAGCCCTGGCGGGCCAATGTTCGCGCGCCGTTTGCAGGCGCTTTGATTTAGGTGCTCTGAGTCAGGTGATCGTGGTCAGGCGCTGCGCGCGGGACGCTTTTTGGCGTCGCGTGGCACAAACACTTTGCCACCATTGCCAAGACTGGCTGGCTTGGCGAATCCGGCTGGCTTCAGGCCCAATGGCTTGTTGAAGGCAGGCTTGCGATCACCAAAATCGCCGCGCGGTGCGCCACCGAAGTTGCGCTCGCCTGCAGAATTGCGGTCACCAGCGAAGCGGTCGTTGAAACCGCCTTTGCGCTCGTAATTGAATCCGCCGTCGCCACCATTGTTGTTGTTGTGATTCTGGAAATTGCCAGGACCTGCATCACGTGCGCCACCGAAGTTTTTCTCGGCAAAGCCACCGCGCTGGGCGCCAAAACCACCGGCACGTCCACCCGAGTTGCGGTCATTGCGATCGCGCGAGAAGCCGCCACCACCACCACCGCCACGGGTGTCACGACCGCCAAAACCGGACGGTGGGCGTGAATCAGGAATGCGCTGCTTGGGCTCAAGACCTGGCACGACTTCTGACTTGATAGGCTGACGGGTGTAGCCTTCAATGTCGAAAATCTTGCGGCGGTCACGCAGCTCGGCAAAAGTCACGGCAATGCCATCACGGCCCGCACGGCCGGTGCGGCCAATGCGGTGGGTGTAGTCCTCAGCCTTCATTGGCAGGCCGAAGTTGAACACATGGCTAATGGTGGGCACGTCAATGCCGCGAGCTGCCACGTCGGTGGCAACCAGAATCTGTACATGGCCTTCGCGCAGTGCCATCAAGCGGCGGTTGCGCAGGCCCTGGTTCAGGGCGCCGTGCAAGGCAACGGCGCTGAAGCCGTCCTGCTGCAAGTCGTTGGCCAGGCCGTCACACTCAATCTGGGTGCTGGCAAACACGATGGCCTGGTTGATGGTGGTGTCACGCAGCCAGTGGTCAAGCAACTTGCGCTTGTGCTGCTGGTTGTCGGCCCAGAACAGCATTTGCTTGATGTTCTGGTGCTTTTCCTGTGGCGAATCGATCTGAACGCGCTGCGGCTCGCGCATGACGCGGGTTGCCAGCTGCTGGATGCGCGGCGCCAGGGTGGCACTGAACATCATGGTCTGCTTGCGCTCAATCGTGAGCTGGTTGACTTCGGCCAGGTCATCGGCAAAGCCCAGATCCAGCATGCGGTCGGCTTCGTCCACCACCAAAAACTGGACTTTGTCCAGCTTGATCTGCATGGAGCGTTGCAAGTCCAGCAGACGGCCCGGCGTGGCAACCACCAGGTTCGCGTTTTGCAGCTTGGCGATCTGCAACTGGTACGGCATGCCGCCCACGACGTTGGCAACGCGAAGGCCGCGGCAATGGCGAACCAGGTCAATCGCGTCGTGCGCAACCTGCTGAGCCAGCTCGCGCGTGGGGCAAAGGATCAACGCACCAGGCTCGGCGGCCTTGAAGTGACGCGGGTTGGTTGGGTCTTTGCGCTTGGCGCGTTTCGGAGGCGCCTCCCCTTTGGCAACGGCGTCGGCCACGGCCTTGTCGAAATCTGCGCGCTCCTGCGCTTCGGCCTGCACGTCCTGCATCAGCAAGGTGTGCAGCACAGGCAGCAGGAAAGCGGCGGTTTTGCCGCTGCCGGTCTGGCTGGAGACCATCAGGTCAATGAAGCGTGAAGCACCATTGTCTTTGGCGGCACCTTGCATGGCCAGCGGAATGGTCTTGAGCTGAACCGTGGTGGGCTGGGTAAATCCCAAGTCCTTGACGGCTGCGATCAGTTCCGGGGCAAGGCCCAGGGTCACGAAACCATTGGGCACGGCCTCGATGGCGGGGTCGGCGGCAGTTTCTGCCTCGACGGAAGATTCCGAAAATTTCTCGCCCGGCTCTGATGAAAAGGAGTCTTTGGCGAAGGAATCGTCGTTGGAAAAGGATTGCGCAGGCGAAAAGTCGCTTGCAACGTCAAAAGCGTCGGTCATTTAATTCTCACACGCGAGTGCCAGCGTCGCTGGTCGCTCCGTCAATGGTTAAGAAACATCAACCATCAAACGGAACCTGCGCCTGCTCACCTGAATGAGTTTGTGATGCGCTTGGGACTTGTTCTTGGCAGATTCGATTTGAATCTGCAACTGAAAGCCCAGTGTGTGAGGGGAGATGTACAAATACGCTTTTTCTAGCGCAGCCTCAGATTATTGCACAGATTCGGGTTTCTACCTAATATTTTACTTTCGCGGTCATGGTTCAGTTTGAATGAGGGTGGTTACAAATTAGTTCTAGGTAGTTGTGCTTAGGGTTATCGTGACATCAAGCCTTGTCAACAGGGGATTTTGGGTTAGACTTCGATACACTACCTGTAGTGGCTTGACAAGCATCAACATTTGGAGTAATAGATTATGTACCGAGTAGGCTTCCCAGGGTGGAAGATCGCCGCCCGGTTCGGCGTGCCCATCTATATTCGCATTGATGTTCACTACGACCCAGAGCACAAAAGCTACTGGACTAGCAGCCCTGACCTGGTCGGCCTGGTCGTTACCGGAAATTCTCTGGACGAGTTAATCAGAGAGGCAAAGTCTGGGATCGATGCGTTAATTGAGATGCAACTTGATGGCACACAGGTTGAAGCCAAGCCGCGCTTGAGCTTTACAGACAGTGCACTCTGCGTTGCGTGAACGGATACTTCAAGCAAATCACTGAAGCCCTGCGAAAGCAGGGTTTTTCATTGGTGCGCCGGGGCAAGGGGTCGCACGAAATTTGGGGGCGTGGAAATGTCAGAACGATCGTTCCTTTCAACTGCCCATCCAGACACACCGCCAACGAAATTATGAAACAAGCTGGTATTGACCATAAGTTTTAGACCGTGTCCATCATCATCACGATGTCTTCCATGCTCCACAGGTAAGTCGTAACGCCCGCTTCCATCGCTGGCGTCGTCTTGATAGTCTTGTGAATCTTCACAAAGTTGTAGACCATGAAATAGAAGCTGACCGCGTGCATGTGGTTTTCCAGCTTTTTGCTGAATGCATTGGTCAACCGGGTAAAGCGGCGCATCCCCATGCGCATCGACAAATTGGCCCGCTCCACGTGTGACGTGCTGATGTGCTTTTCGTCTGGCTTGCCGTAGCAAGTCATCTTCTCGCAGCTAATCAAGGGCGAAGGGCTATAACGGCGCTTTGCCTCCAACTGATGGCCAGTCCTGGCATAGCTCTTGTTCAAAATGCCAAAGTCAACGTTACCCTTGAATGCGGCCTCTACGGCTTCAGGGTAGGGCAGAAAGCCATCAGCCGACAACTGCACGCGATTGCTCAGGCGCGGGGCCAGATCAGCCATGAAATCAACCGCGCATGCCTTGGTGCGCGTACCAACTAACCAGCACGGCATCAGCTTTGTCTCTGGGTCAATCGCCGTGAACGTGTAGCAGTCGCCATAGTCCGCATGCGCTTCGTTGTTGATCTGAACATTGGCTTGCTTTGCACCCACAAAGCTCCAGAATTCATCAACCTGCACCTTCTTGATCGTCAGGTTGCGCATGGCGTTGTCCTGGAATTGAGCGCAGGCTGCGCCTGCTTCGGCCAGCAGTTTCAGGATGGTGTTTTTGCTCTTGCCTGTGATGCGCGCTGCGGCATTGATGTTGATGCCTTCTGAGAGAGCATTCAGAATTTGTACGCGGTCTTGGGTAGAGAGTTTATTCATTCGTAACTTTAACTTGCTGTAAATGAATTATATGCAATAGTAAATGAAAAAGCAAGGGAAATTTATGAGCGAAAAAATCCCTCTCTAAACGAGATTGTTAAAATTTTTTTTTGGAGGCAATGGGTAGACAATTCAACCCATTGCCGATAGAATGAAAAAAGGCTGGGTCGCAATGCCCAGCCTGTTAGTTAGGTTCTTCTGAGGTTATATGCCCACGGCGCCGCCCTTACCCAGGGTTCGCCAATAAGCGGGTTACTAGTCCCCATATCGATCCTTTCCTAAAAATGTCCCGTAAGACGTA